>JAGGTT010000186.1 GCA_021163565.1 Candidatus Tharpella sp. | reverse complement strand
TATTTGATCCGTGATACAAACACAACCGGCTCCATTACAAACCATAAACAGACAAATCTCAAATTTACCCGAAATAGTCTACCCATGTATCAATCACTATTCTTTTATATCATAGTTATTCTGATCTATAGCACGCACCCTGCCTCTCCGCCCGGAAACATTGAGACAGGAACATGCCTGATACTGATAGCAATCCTTTTTTCACTCTTCTACGGAATCGTTCGTCGGCGCTGCCGGGCAATTTACCGAAGAACCGCAGGACAGAACCGGGAAACTCTGCCTGCACTCTATGACCGCCTGCAATTACAACTCCAGACAGGAGCTGTAATTATTTTCTCCGGGATGGTTTATGGTGCCGGTCTAGGGTCAGTAATTGAACTTCTGCCCCTGGCGGCCGCTAGTGAAGGAATCAATAATCTTCTCGGATTATCCGCATTTTTTCTGCTCCAGACTATTATCTGGCGGGAGAGTCACCATAACTTTGCCGAAAAAATTGTCCTTATTAAACCTTGTTCAGCCTACATCAAGGCCCGGTTGCGTTTCGCCTTAGGCCTTATGGTACCCTGGTTGACTCTGCTTCTTGTCATTGATCTCCTGAATCTTTTGCTGCCGGAGTATATGGCGCTACTGCTGCAGCATCCATTGGGTGAGATAGCTATCTTTATCGCTTTTCTGATTCTCTTCACAACTGCGACACCGCCTTTACTGGTCCATCTCTGGAATTGCCGCAAACTGCCCGATTCACCCCTGCGGCAAAAGATAACTGCACTCTGTCAGAGGCAAAAGGTTGGCTATCGCCAGATTTTGCTCTGGCCCGCTTTTGAAGGCAGGATGGCGACTGCAGCCGTAGTCGGAGCTTTTTCCTGCAGCCGCTACCTGCTCTTAACTCAGGATCTGATTTATCTGCTCGATGATGAAGAGATTGCAGCCGTTACAAGCCATGAATTAGGCCATGTCCGCTACCATCATCTTCTTCTGTTTCTCTTTTTTTTCCTGAGCTTCTTTATCTGTAACCTTCTCTATTACGATCTCGGAGTTGCCTGGGCTCTAACCACCGCACCGGTGGTCGCATTACTTGAAAGTGGTTTCATTGAGGAGAAGCTTTTCCTCTCATTCCTGGAGATATTTCCACTTTTAACCATCTACTTTCTTTTCTTTCGTTATATTTTCGGTTTTTTTCTGCGTAATTTCGAACGCCAGGCCGACCTCGCCAGCCTTGACTACCCGAGCCTCGGGAGCGAACTGGTTGCCGCCTTTACCAAGCTGGGTTTACTCCTGGGAGAAGCGGGCAGAAAACCCAACTGGCACCACTTTAATATCCCTCAACGTATAACCTTTCTGAAAACTGCACTTAAAAATCCTGACGTTGCCAGAAGACACCACCGCGACTTAAAGAGATATCTGCTGCTCTATGTTATAGTTTTCACCTTGATTACCCTTCCCGGGGTCTACTGGCAGCGGCATAATATGATCGAAAGCCTGCATTATCGATATCTAAGTATACGGCTGGAACATCTGTTACAAAAAGAACCTGGGCAACCCGAACTATGGTTTTTACTAGGCTCTTTTTACATCGAAAGCAACCGGGAAGCCAAAGCACTCAAAGCCCTGCACCGAGCCCACCAACTGAATCCGGACAACCCGGAAACCCTCAACAATCTGGCATGGCTCTTACTTACCGCAAAGGATCAAGCGACCCGAAACTATAATCTGGCCTTAAACCTGGCCCAAAAGGCCGCAGACTTAAAACCTGAGCCTCATATCCTGGACACTCTGGCTGAAGCCTGCTGGCGGCTGAATGATGCAGAATCGGCGATTGCTATCGAAGATGGAATCTTAAAAAATAATTCCAACTTAAGGAGAAGGGAGCATTACATAAAACAATTGCGGAAATTCAAACAACACCAACCATAAAAAAGGCGCCGGCTTTATCAACCCGGCGCCTCCACTTAAATTCAACCTGAACAATCTGATTTTACTACTTAGTACCTGGCCGAAAACCTGACAATTTTCTTGAGTGCAAGGCAGGCGCAGATTTTAACCGCAGGCATACATTGGGTATTCCGAGGATTAAAATTTGAGCCTAACGTAGCAATCGGGGAAATTGGCGGTTTTCGGTCGCGCACTACTTAAATTTAGTCTCCTCAACTATAACCTTGTAACGATAGCCGGCCCCGAAATCTTTATCTGCGGCCAGAACTCCTTCAGCAAGCAGGATTTCTCCGACCTTCGGCTGCTCCTGTGAGGTCAGAACCAGATCATGGGTGCCGGTTTTCGAGTCACCGCTGCCATCCTGCATGTGAATCCAGTTTTTACCCATAATATTAGAAGAAACCTTAACTACTTTTCCACGGACAACAACCTTTTTCTGATTCAGCTTTGCCCCCTGTTCATAAATTTCCACAACCGTGAAGGCATTGTCACCCGGGGCTTTCTCAATAGCCAGATCAAGCGGCGGCACAATCACCCGACCGGAGGACTGCATCGCACTGCCCCCGCCACTCATGGATCCCATTACCATACCGGAACCGGAGCTCCCTTTTTTACCACCACTCGGACAGGCCCCGGCCATTGCTGCCTGACCTCCGTTTCCGCCCGCATTCCCGGCAGAAAAAACAACTTCATCGAAGGTTCGATTGAGGGTTTCACTCTTGAAATTACGCATCACCATTCCCGGAGCGAAGGTTGCTGTCTGACCAACCGTAACTACAGTTTTCGGAGCGGCAACCCATTTTTCACCCGCCGCTGTCTCCAGCAAAACATAGGTGTAACCGCCACTATCCATCGTCTCCAGAACCTTACCGCTAAGAGATCCAGCTGAGGGCACAGATTTAGTTGGAGAAGCGCCGGAGTTCTCCATCTTGGCGGAATGGGCAACTTTATGATTCTGCATAACCAGCAACACCGCTGCCCCCGCGATTACAACCATTACTATCATCCCAGTTATTAAACGTTTCATCAATATCTCCTCAAAAGCTAAATTGGTAATTCTTACAATTCGGTCACTGACTTAAAAAACCTGACAATTAGAGTTCAATATAATATGCCGTCTGGAAAAAGTCTACCCCTAAAAAAGGCCCCTTAAACTGATAAGGAGCCTTTTTTAGCAGATCTTGTTCAACTTCTTCTAAAACAAACCAGTCTAAACCTGGCCCTAACGGTCTTTGATTAAATCGCAGATTTCCTCTTCCGCAGGCACGTTCTGACGCAGTCCAGCCCGATACTGACTCCGAGACCAGAGATAGAGATTCTGTCTCTCGTTAACCTTGACAATTTCATTAATGGTATCTTCATCACCGGTGAATTGCCCTAACATATTAACAATATCACGAAAACTGGCCGGTTTCACCTCTTTCCCTTTAACCTTGCGGGTTTTCGGATAGATCTCTTCCGGATCGGGATTGGCGGAAAGATCTATCTGGGCGTACGGCTTTCTCGTGAAGATCGTCCACGCTCGCGATTCAACCATCATTTTTGACAACCTTATCGGTAAATCATCCGTCGCCATACCCTGACCGGTAGGACAGGGTGAGAAGAATTCGATCAACGAAGGTCCTTTATAGGCAATCGCCTCAGTTAAAATACGCATCGCGTGAACCGGACTGGCAATTGACAGCCGGGCGACATAAACTCCGGGAATGGCAATCCCTTGACTGACAATCTCGCGATGAAAGTCATCCTTACCCTGCAGCTCCAGACCATAGGGAGAGGTTGTCCGGTTGGAACCAAAACGACTCGCCCCCGACTTCTGAAAACCGGTATTCATGTAAGCTTCGTTGTTATAGATGATCCAGGTCACATCCTGATTTTCACCCAAAGCGAAATTAAGCCCCTGGTTACCGATGTCGTAAAAAGATCCATCACCCCCGAAAACCAGAACCTTAGTTAACTTATCCAGATACTGATTCCGAAATGCATTAAAAAGTGAAATCCGGGCTCCCAGAGCGGCCGCACTGGCAGTACCGAAACCATAATGTCCAGAGGGGTAGACCCGGGTATTATAGGGGTTACTCAGACATGAAACTTCAGCACAACCGGTCGCATTAACCGTGTAAACATTAAAACCGTGATCAATCATATGCTGGAGTCCGCGACCGTGTTCCCGGGTCATCAGAGCCGGGAGTGAACGATAGAAGTCAGCAATCAAACGGGGATTACGACGTACCATCTCAGTTGCGGCAAAGACCAGATTCTCAATGATCCCTTCACCACAACCAGGACAGAGACTGTGACCACCGGGGAGAAATTTCTGCCCGGAATAGAGCAACATCAACTGCTGCAGGTAACGATTCTCTTTAACATACGGTGCGACCTCACTGCTGACATCGCTTGCAAAAGTTGCAGGGTTGATAAAACGTTCGTCAGCATCACTTTCGATACTGACTTTATCGATCAACGAGAAAGCTTTGGACTTACAAACTTCGACACAGGCCCCGCACCCTTTACAGAACTTAGGCATAACATTGATATTGAGATAGCTGTCTTTGAAAACCGCATCATGATAACCGGTAAATTTATTTAGTTCCAGAGGCCGAAAAAGTATTTTTTCAAAATCTGCCAGAGCCTCATATTCACGATCGTGGAGTACTGTCACCCGGAGAGCATTATCCGGACAGGTTGCGATACAGAGTCCACAGGCAATACACTTCTTAGCAGAGAAAACCGGCAACACCGTACCGATAAGACTAGTATCATTAAACTCAGAAGTCTTTGCCGGAACAATGTTAAAGTATTGATCCCAGGGAATATCCTCTCCCTTTTGTATCGGATTGAGTACCTTCTCAATAAAAAGAGGCCGGTACTTATCACCTAGAACCGAGGGAAATGTAATCGTGGCATTTTCGTCAGACTCGTCATAACCGCGTGAAGCCGGAGGATCATAATAGATTTTCTTAACCAGCGGCTGAGACTCGGAACATGCGGTATCGGCAACAGCACTTTTTGCTGCCGCACCTTTGCTGCTGCTCTTCTGAACGCCTATTAGCTCATAGGGAACTTCCAGAAGCTCCATGTTGATATCAACCAGTTTGGCTTTCTGACCGCTGAATTTTCCTGCGAGTTCACTCCGAAAAGCTTCATTAAATTCATCTTCGGGCAAAAGCTCGATAATTCTATTAATGGCTCCCAGAATCGGGGTTCCCGGAAGATTACGTTTCAACAGGGAAACCGAGGCTCCGGTGGCATCGAGCAGAACCAGATTAAAGGAGGCATTCTCTATCAGCTCCCGGACTTCAACCGTAGCCAGACGTTTAAGCTCATCGTAACTTTTGACCGTGTTGACGATCAGGTAACCATCCGCTTTAATGCCTTTGATAAAACCAAGCAGACTGTAGTCGAGCAGATACTTATCATTAAATACAGCCAGGGTTTCAACCTTTCTGACATCG
This sequence comes from Candidatus Tharpella sp., assembly GCA_021163565.1. Taxonomy (GTDB): domain Bacteria; phylum Desulfobacterota; class Anaeroferrophillalia; order Anaeroferrophillales; family Tharpellaceae; genus Tharpella. The sequence goes on along the minus strand of JAGGTT010000186.1, from coordinate 3,578 downwards.
GAACAGTTACGAATCGGCTTAGTCGCAACCCGGGCATTCATAACTACCATGCCGCCCTTACGCGAGGCCCCGTATTTGGCACTGGTTTGAACATATTTACCGGCTTTGGCAATAATTTTGGCCAGAGTTTCCTGCGCCGTTTTTACCCCTTCCGCCCCGACCCCGATAAAGCCCAGACCGACCTCGCTCTCAGTAAAGTCATCATGTACCACTTTCTCGAGTACTTGCGGCCCCTTGATACCAACTCCGTAAATCCCGGCCGGCTTCTTGGAAAGCATATTCTCAATAACAGCAAAACAGTCCTCAATGCTGAAATCCTGGCTTCCCAGGCCATAGATACCGGAAGTAATTACCGGATTAAAACTACGCCCGGTGCGCTCATTGTAAGCCGCGTGTTTGACATCCCGCAAGAGGTAACGCTCATTTGCCAGAGCGGTTTTTTCCAGGACTGAAACCACTTTAGCATTCTGGATTCCGCGGGCGATCTCCTCGGTACAAACCGGGTAGAAAAGTACCGGCCGTAAAAGACCCACGGAAACGCCTTTACTACGGTAGTAATTAATCGCTTCCTTCATGGTGCCGACCGCTGCTCCGAGACAGACCACAACATATTCAGATTCGGAGGCATAATAATCCTCGACCACATCCAGAGAGGTACCAAGAATGGCATTCATGACTTTCATGGCCGCCTTGACATACTTTTTAGCATTAAGCAGGGCCAAGTCCTGTTTCATCTGGGTCGGCATCGTTGTCCCGATATCTGTGAAGGTTCCCATCAGTACCGGGTTGTTGAAATCAGGTTGAAATAAACGATTGGGATCACCGAGAAAATACTTCAGAAACTGGTCTGAAACTATCTTGATATTTTCGATACTGTGACTTTTCAGAAAGCCCTCTCCGGCGACAATCGCCGGAAGCATCAACTGACGTTGTTCAATCGCCTTAAAAGCCAGAGGAATCAAATAATGCAGCTCCTGATTGTCCGCACTCATAAACTGTAGCCAACCGGATCCCCGGGCGGCATATAAATCAGCATGACCGTTGTGAATACTCAAACCACCTTTATTGAGTTCACGAGTCTGCATCGTCATAACTACCGGCAGGCGTTTACCGGCAACCGAATACATATTCTTGTACTTGTAGGTCAGACCCTGGGACGATGTATTATCGGCATAACGCCCGCCCTGGGAGGCGGCTCCCTCTAAAAAGGCCATGGCTCCCAATTCGCTCTCCGGCTGGAAGTAGAAAATCCGCTCACCGAAAGCATTGACAAAACCATCCGCATAAGCTTTGGCCATTCCCTCAGCAATCGGAGTTGAAGGAGTAATCGGGTAGCCTACCAGGCCGGTAACTGTCCGTTTCAAAACATTTACTGTAGCACTATTACCATCACCGATAAAATCGGCCTGCTCACACATCTTCGCGAAATCGTCACCGGCAGCTCTTTTGATATCCTCAACATAGCGGTCAGGGTCAAAGAGTCGGGCTCCGTTAAAATTAAATTCAAAGTCCTTCTTAAAATCTATGTCTCTCCGTTTCAAAACCATCGACTTAATTCTCCTGAATTATCCAAATTATATCCGTTAAAAAAATAAAGCTATTATAAACCCAACCTGAATCAACTACAGAGCAATCTGACTTTAAGGATGTGCTCTTTAATGACAAGCTAAAATATGATACCATTAAGAGCCTCCCTATACGCTAAAAAGCGGCCAATGGCAACCTAATTTTATTGTACACAATATTCCAAAATATGCATAAATCGACTTAATAAACAACATGATAGATAATCTACAAAAAAAACAATGAACAATTTAACCGGCTTATTTTAAAAACATAATGAAAAAAAATACAAGCGAACCTGCTGCCAGAGGTTGAAATAAATAACTTTTTTATACTTGATCGGGTAATCTTAAAATAATATTTCTCGCGCGGCCTTGATGCATTGAAATTCACTGCCGTCCGGTAGGCAATTTGCATAGACAAATGCTAGGGATATGGGTTGTTTTCTGCGCCCTGAGCGATAGTGAAGAAGTGCCCTTGGGGTGGAACGTCTCGCAAATTTTGTCCGGAACTGACTTTTAAGAACCCTCAGTCGGGACAATGCTTGTCCGGCCCAGCCATATTTCGAAAAGAACTCGCCCGGCACAATGGAAAACAAAATCAATTATCGGTTGACAAGAATTACCAACCGAGTATAAGTGTAGAGATTAAATTAAACAACCTTAAACCCCCAACAATTAACCACTGCCGGGATCATTTTTCTTACTCACATAGCAGATATATTTGACGGCAGATAAGGAAAAAACTATGAAGGTGAGCGAGATCATGAACCCGGATGTAATCAGCGTCACTCCGCGTGACCGGGTGTGCGACATTATAGATCTCTTTCTGGAAAAGAATATAACCGGAGCTCCGGTCATTGATCAGGGAGAGGTTACAGGAATTATTTCAAGAAAAGATATTTTACCCCTGATCACGACCTTTGACCTCGATTGCAGTTCTCTCGAACAGATCAGAAGAACCTGCGCCCACTATGTCAGCGACCATATGCGTACCAAGGTGATAACCGTTTCACCAGTGGAAGATGTCGAGAAATGTGCTCTGATTATGATCGACAACAGTATCAATCGTCTACCGGTAATCGATGACAATAAACTGGTTGGCATAATTACCCGGGGCGACATTTTGAAAGCCTTAGCCCAGTCCTGCTGCCACGAATAGTGGATTCACAACTGGATGATCCAGCACCTTTTTTTACAATCACATCCCACTACTGCTGAAGAAACTGTTGTAAGCCAGCTTCTGCAGCACTTCAACACTGCCTAATGCCCGTTTAAGATCTTCCTGTGCTTCCGGCTTAAGGGTATTCGGATCGAGATAGTAGTCATACTTGCGACCGGAAACAATCGCCTCCACTTGGGAAATCATCTTAGCCTTCGTCAGCACCCGATAGGCCTCCTGCAAACGGTGTGAGAATTCCTCATCAAAATGATTCTGAGCTTCCAGGTGTCTGATACGCACAATTGTGTTAGTATCTGAAAATCTATATTTTAAGGCAAAAACCCGGACGGTCATAATCAGCGGCGCCCAGCCGAAGAGTTTAACATTAAATTTTCCTCTATGCTCAGGACTCTTCTCCAAACGAAATTGCTTAAACATAGTTAACGCCACACTGGACATCACCGCACTTCGGGCCATAACCATCAAGGCTCCAAAGTTATCATGGATCATCTGATGAACCTTATCCATCAACTGCTGAGCAATAGTTTCTGACCCGGCACAAAAGGCAATATCCATCAAAATGATTATCCGCAGCAGATTATTCTGGCTCTGATTATGAAAAATATTTTCCATTTTCCGATGCCACTCTTCGAGTGATCCGCGCCAATCCGGGTTTGAAGGCATGATATTACCCGTGCAGAGAGCAAAACCCACCCGGTCTAGAGCTGCAACCATTTCATTGGCAAAGTTCTCAAAATAAGCGTCAACCTCCGGCACTCCGTCTACCGTATAAACTAAAGCATTGTCCTGATCGGTAAAAAATGTCTGTTCCCGCCGGCCATCACTACCCATAT
>JAGGTT010000062.1 GCA_021163565.1 Candidatus Tharpella sp. | reverse complement strand
GCAGGAGATTACCGGAATTACGACCGATACCCGGCAACTTGATCCGGGTGAACTTTTTGTCGCACTGTCAGGCGATACTTTTGACGGGCATGATTTTATCGCGTCAGCGATTAAAAAAGGGGCTGCCGCAGTGGTGGTGAACAGGGCTGAAGCTGATCTTGCCGGTCTGGCTCAGCGTTATCCTCATACCCTTTTCCTGGCGGTTACCGACACGCTTACGGCCCTGGCCGACCTTGCCCGGGCACGCTTGGTGAAAATTAATCCGATAGTCATTGCCGTGACCGGTTCGAATGGTAAAACTACGACCAAGGAGATGCTGGCCAAGATTCTGGCGCCCCTCTACAGAGTTCATAAAACCGCCGGTAATTTCAATAATCGCATCGGTCTGCCGTTGACAGTCTTTGCCATGGCGGATGATTGTCAGGTTGTGGTTTTAGAGATGGGAATGAATGAACCGGGCGAGATTGCGGCTCTGAGCGCTATTGCCCGGCCCGATTATGCGGTTATAACCAATGTCGGGCAGGCTCACCTGCAGGGTTTAGGCTCGCTGGAGGCGATAGCCCGGGCCAAATGTGAAGTGATTGCCGGGCTCAAAGAGAATGCTACTGTAATCTATAACAGTGATGATTCCTATCTTGCTCGGTTGGTACCGGAGATTGTTGCGAATTGTCCGGTCGAGTCAAGGCTTAAGCTGTTGCCGGTCTCCTGGCACGGTGCCGCAGCAGTGGATGTTAAAGCTTCAGAGATCTGGTTGACACCGGAGGGAATAAGTTTTGTTTTTACGAAAGGGCTTGCAAGGGCAACTGTAAAATTACCCTGTTGGGGTCGGCATAATGTGATGAATGCGGTGCTGGCGTTGGCTGCAGGAACTTGTTTGGCCGGGGTGTTCCCGGTTCCTGCAGCCAACTCCTTAACTAATTTTAAAATGCCGGCCGGCCGCATGGAGAGGTATGAACTTGGCAATGGCGGAGTGCTTCTGCATGATGCCTACAATGCAAATCCCGATTCAATGGCGGCCGCGTTGACAGCCGTTGCTGAGCGCCGGGGTAAAAGATATCTGGCCCTGGTTTTAGGTGACATGAATGAACTCGGGGATGCGAGTGAAACTCTGCATCGTCAGGTCGGCGAAAAGGTTGCTGAAATCAGGCCAGATCTTCTGGTCCTGTTGGGTAGTCTGGCCGGTGCAATTGCCGATTCTGCCCGCGCTTGCGGCTTGCCCGGTGAACGGGTAGCGCAATTTCCCGCTGCCGCTTATGAGGCGGCTGTAAATTTTCTCAAAACCCGTCTTACTGGAAATGCGTTGATTCTGGTTAAAGGTTCCCGGAGTCTGGCTCTGGAGAAAATTGTGATCCCGTTAGTTGCTTACTGTGAGGCGCAGAAATAGATGCTTTATCATATCCTTTATCCTTTACATAATTTCTGGTCCGGTTTTAACGTCTTCCGTTATATCTCCTTTCGCGCAATTTATGCCGCTCTGACGGCTCTTTTTCTGGCTTTCTATTTGGGGCCCAAGGTTATTGCCTGGCTCAAGGCCCTGCAGATCGGTCAGGTGGTGCGTGAAGACGGACCCAAGAGTCATCAGGTGAAGACCGGAACTCCGACTATGGGCGGGGTCCTGATAATTTTCTCGGTTGTGGTTGCAACTCTGCTCTGGGCCGATCTTACTGAAATATATATCTGGTTGGTACTGGTAGTCGTCATTGGTTTTGGCATGATCGGTTTCGCTGACGACTACCGAAAACTGGTGCAGGGTAATTCGACCGGTTTGTCGGCCCGGCAGAAACTGATAGGGCAAATCGGGGTGGCAACCATTTTCAGCGTGATGGTTTATATGCTGCCGGGTTATTCAACCACTTTGACAGTACCTTTTTTCAAACATATGCTCCCCGATTTCGGAATTTTCTATATTCCTTTCATGGTTCTGGTGGTGGTAGGTACCTCGAATGCGGTTAATCTGACGGATGGCCTGGATGGTCTGGCTACCGGTCCTTCACTGGTTGCTTTTGCGGTCTATATGATTTTCACCTATATTGCCGGTCATCGTATTCTGGCAGATTATCTTCAGGTTCAACATATTGTCGGGGTCGGTGAGGTCGCAGTCTTCTGTGGTGCAATGATCGGAGCAGCTTTAGGTTTTCTTTGGTTTAATACTTATCCGGCCGCGATTTTTATGGGCGATGTCGGTTCTCTGGCCTTAGGCGCCGGACTCGGAGCGGTTGCGGCCGTTACTAAACAGGAGCTTTTACTTTTTCTGGTAGGTGGTATCTTTGTTCTGGAGACCCTCTCGGTTATAATTCAGGTGGCTTCATTCAAGCTGACCGGTAAACGGGTTTTTCGGATGGCTCCGATTCATCATCATTTCGAGTTGAAGGGCTGGGCAGAGCCTAAAGTGATTGTAAGGTTCTGGATTATTGCCCTGATTCTGGCACTTTTTGCATTAAGTACGCTCAAACTGAGGTAAGGCATATGCAGGCTGCGCATCCTGAAATAAGAGCTCTGGTAGTTGGTCTCGGAATCAGTGG
>JAGGTT010000196.1 GCA_021163565.1 Candidatus Tharpella sp. | reverse complement strand
CTTTCATCTCCACCATAAATCAATGTCGGCTCAATGCTGTTATTTTCAGTAAGAGCAATCCATTTTTTCAGTCCGGCAGTCGACTCTTTAGTCAAAGTTTTACCTGATTTTATTTCCAGCGGCATGAGTTTACCACCTTGGTCAAAAATCACATCTACTTCATTGCCGTTACTGTCTCTCCAAAAATAGAGATCAGCTCGTTCACCATGGTTGAAACGGGATTTCATAAGTTCTGAAATAATAAACGTTTCAAAAATCTCCCCTCGCAGTGGGTGTGTGGTTATCTGTTCCGGCTCTCTGATCCCCAGCAGCCACGAAACCAGTCCGACATCATAAAAATAGAGTTTTGGCATTTTAACCAATCTTTTTTTGAAATTTGCGTGATGCGGACGCAAAAGAAAGATTATATAACTGGCCTCAAGTACGGACAGCCAAGCTTTTACGGTGTTGTGGGTAATACCGCATTCAGTTGCCAGTGAGGAGTAATTAAACAGTTGTCCGGTTCTGCCGGCACAAAGGCGAATAAACTTCTGGAATGTTTCAAGCTCCTGAATTTTCAGAAGCTGCCGTACATCCCGTTCTACATAAGCGGTTGTATAGGCACTGAACCATGATTGTGGTGAGATATCCCGATCATAAAGCGGCGGATAACATCCGCTGAAGAGGGTACTATCCACAGAATTCGGCAGAAGTTCCGCTCTTTTGAGCTCCGGCAGGGAAAAGGGCAAAAGCTCCATAAAGGCTGTTCTTCCAGCCAACGATTGACTAATCCCTGATAAAAGCCCAAACTGTTGTGATCCGGTTAAAAGATAGAGACCCATTCGTTGGTCTGCATCAACTAAGGTCTGGAGATAAGAGAGTATTTCCGGACAACGTTGAACTTCATCAAAAATTGCGCCATCAGGAAAACGTTCAAGGAATGATCGGGGGTCTTCCCGGGCAAAAAGGCGAACATCCGGATCTTCCAACGAAACGTACGGTTTGTCAAAAAACACGGATTTGGCAAGCGTAGTTTTACCGGATTGTCTGGGGCCGGTAATGGTCACAATCGGAAACCCGAGGAGCAGATCCCGAACAGTTTTTTCCGCGTCTCGTAAAATCATACTTTGCCACTAATACATTTTATGCAATTTGTCAAAGTGTTTTATATTTTACATGATATGGGCTAGGCTTTGTCAATCATAATAAAAAGTCGGCTTTTGCCTCATACCAATAATGGCAACACATCTGCGGCATCGGCTACTAAAAGTTCGCGGTCACCGTAATTATAGGTTTTTCTGACTGCACTATTCACAATTTGCAACCCTCGTTGGCAAGGCAGAAATTGTAAAAATTTTTGCCAATGACGCGAAGGTTTACAGTCGCTAAGCTTTACTTCGACCGGCAGCCAGGGTTCTCGATCTCGCGTAATCAGAAAGTCAATCTCCTGTTTCTCTTTATTACGCAGATAATACAATTCAAAGTCGCCCTCTCCGGTATCCGTCCAGAAATGACAAGCCTTCAAGAGATGACAGGCAACCAGATTTTCAAATTTTGCTCCCTCATCCTTAATGGCTGAATAATCCCACAAATAAATTTTTCCATCACGTTTCAAAGAGCGAGGTATATTGGCACTATAGGGCTTAACCTCAAACAGATAGTAGAGCTCTTTCAGCCACCCCAGCCAGCGCTTAAGAGAATCAAAGCGACATTCCAGATCCTCACGCAAGGAAACTGGGCTAAAGAGACTTCCAATTCTTTCCGGAATTAAGGCGGTCAGCATCTCAATTCTACCCAAATCAGGAAGACGACTGATGTCACGCAAATCTTCACGGATAACTAACTGTTCGCGATTACGTCGCCAGAGCCGCGCCTTACGCTCATCCTGTGCAAATAATGGTTCGGGGAAAGGGCCATACCTAAGAAGCGCTTCCAGATTAGAGCGATGGTTTTTACCGAAATCCAGATTTTTTGAAAAAATAGCTGCCAATGTCGTTTCAGGGTCGAACATTTCGGAAGTTTCCATTTCCCGCATGGAAAATGGATGTAAGCGAAAATTGAAATAGCGCCCCAAAAGACTGTCACTACCCTTCATATAGACACTCAGACGGGCACTTCCGGTAACCATAATATCGCAGGGTGTCGCAAGAGAATCATAGATCCCTTTCAGATTACGCTTCCAACGACGTTCTTTATGAATTTCATCAAGCACCAGCATTGGGATATTGCCGTCGCTGTTAATGGCTGAAATGATGGAAGATGGACTTTTTGCCCATTCCCGACGGAATTCAAGCTGATCCCAATTACGATAGACGCCAGTTGTACGCTTTTGCAACATACTCTTGGCCAAGGTTGTTTTTCCCACCTGTCGCGGCCCGGAAACAAAAGCCATTTTATGACTGGAAAAACATAATTCGTCAATATAGTGAGGTAAGTATCTTTTTCTCATAGTGACCATAATACGCATAAGACGTATTATGGTCAAGTAATTTTTGTCAACACCAAGTTTTCATCTTTTAGAAAATCAAGCGTACTGGAATTTTCTCCGTCCCAGAAATAGTTGATCCAGATTGAGCTATCTATCAGAACACTCATCAACGATCACGCAGTATTTCAAGATCTATATCCAGATTAAATCCCGATTATTTTAATTTCGTCAACTCCATGAAAATCCCGGTCATGGGTTACCAGCGCAGATGATCCTGTGTGAATAGCGGTAGCTATCTGAATCGCGTCAGGTAGTTTAAGGTGGTAACGTATTCTAATCCTTGCGGCCAGGAAGGAGATTTCTGCGGTTAATTCCTGCACCTGCCAATTAGGCCCTGAAGATAAGACCTCGTAGTAGCGGTTAGCCAAAATCTCGTCACCATTATTTAACGGACCGGCAACAACTTCTGCAATTGTAACGGGTGAAACAACAGCTTGAAGTTGCCCGGATTCGATCATCTGAAATAATGGCAAAAATTCAGCCGCAAATTGTGGGTGATCTTCCAACAAGTAAATTATCAGTGCTATTTTGTTGAACTGGGAAGGGGGGGGGATGGGGTCAGACCCCGTTTTTCGCGCAACTCAGCTCTGAAGGAGCTAGTGTCTGTCATAGCTTTGTCACAGCTCTGCGTCACAGCTTGTCATAGATTCGATAGCACATAATGACGTGCTGGGTCTGTTGGACCTGCTCCTTTTCTTAGAATTCCGCATAGCCAATTCCAAAGCATCTTGAAGATCACGCTCAATAGCTCGACGGGTAAGCCCGTCATTAGCCAGCATATCAGTGGTACAAAGTTAAAAATGATGTGATCAGAGTATACAATCCGAAATCTTAATCAAAAATCCAGCCGAAAACAGAATAGCCTTTGATGCCAGGGTATGTTGCATTAAGATCAGCTTCGGGATCTATCATTGATTCATCAATTTTCCAACGATCATTAAGAGTACTGGATGTAGCTGTAATAGTGAATGAGGGGTTTGCCGGATCCGTATCAGCTGTGGCAGTTAATGTATACACCCCTTTTTCATAAGAGTTATCTGTAGTGCCATCATTAAATCCGGGCAAGATATCAATTTGTTTTGAATACTCATTATTCTCACTAAAATACTGCTCCTGCGCCATCTGGGCGGCTTTCAGACCAATAATCGCATCGGACTGTTTGGCACGGTTCATATAGTTGGAATAGGCCGGGATTGCTACCGCGGACAAAATACCAAGAATCGCGACGGTAATCATCAACTCAACCAGCGTAAAACCACCAGAACAATTTACCTGAAGGGTT
>JAGGTT010000017.1 GCA_021163565.1 Candidatus Tharpella sp. | reverse complement strand
CATCACCTATAGCATCAATAATTTGCGGATACAGGTAATCGAGATAATCTATTTCCTCATAATTGGAGGAATGCCACATATCGTATTTATTGATTTTATGGCCTAAGAAAAAGGGAATAACGTATAGGTTGGTTAGCATTGACTCGGCCAACTTATATCTGGCTTTATCCTCCTCTCCCATTCTGAATAAACTGATTGCCCAACAAAACAACTGGATCGGTTCTCCGACATCATCAGAAAACTCTTTCTCATACCAATCAAAATAGTCTTGGGCTTTTTCATGATCACCGAGAAGGAAATATAGACAAAAAATAAGATACCTTTTGCCATAGCTGTCGTCTATATAATCGTGGCTTTGTTTTTCTTTTGTGAGGAATCGCCGATAGCTGGAGATGCGTTGTTTCAAACCTTTGTCGGTGTTAGGAAAATCAGACATAAGAGAATCAATGATTTGATATAGTTATGGTTGGGATAGCGGTAAATGATATCAGAAGAGATACTGAAGTGAAGGGATTTTGTCAATACCCATTTTGATGGGGTGGAAATGAACCAAAGGCCACCCTGGGATGAGTGGCCTTTGGTTCAATCTTTACGGGGGATTTAGCCATCGGGTTTGGCTAAATCATAAATTTCTTTGATTATCTGAGCCTCTTGCAAGATGTATCCAAATGATAAATTGACAAGTCAATTTTAAGGAGTACGCCCAAAAATTTTAATGGACATTCCTGATAACTAAAATTTTTGTGGTTTTTTGGCACTTTTATGGTGACATAGACGTAATCATCCTGTCATTTTGCATTGATCTTTGAAATTTCAAAGATTAGCCGAGTATTTTCACGAGCTGATCGGCAAAGAGTGTAATAACACCAAGCATAAAGACTTTTTTGGACAATTCCCATCAACCATGATATTCTCTTTTTGAGTTTCACCGGCAATCTCCTGTGGTTTTGTTTTTGGTGAACAATTTTATACCACAATTGCCGGTGAAACTCAATAAATTTAATTACTTAACTTAACATCCAACTTCTTGAATATGGTTTTGCAAGAACCTCTGATAATTGAAAGAAGTTGTTATTTTGATAATCCTGAGGAGTGACCGCTGAAGATGAAAGAATTTCAGAATATTGTCTTTTTTACCGGGGCCGGGCTTTCGGTTGAGAGCGGGATTCCGACTTATCGGGGGCAGGGCGGAATCTGGGAGGACTACAATTATCAGGAGTATGCCTGTCAGGAGGCTTTTGCGAGTGATCCTGAGAAGGTTTGGGATTTTCATGATAAACGCCGGGCCATGATTAAAAGCTGTGACCCTAATCCGGCCCATAGAATTATTGCTGAAGTCCAGCGGCGAAATCCGCAGACGACTATCATTACCCAGAATATTGACGGTTTGCATCAGCGGGCCGGAGCCCGGAATGTTATTGAGCTGCACGGCAGTATCTGGCGTTTGCGCTGCTCTGAAAGCGGGGTTGTCGAAGAGAATTTTGAGGTGCCGCTGGCGCAGAAACGGTGTGGCCAGAGTTCCTGGTGGCGGCCCGATATAGTCTGGTTTGGTGACTCGTTAAGGGAGGATACCATCAATCTCGCACTCAAGGCACTGCAGCGGTGTGATCTTTTTCTCTGTATCGGAACGTCTGCGGTAGTCTATCCGGCCGCCAGAATGCCTCAGATAGCAATTGACAATGGGGCGGAAACCATCGAGATCAATCCTGAAGAGACGCCAATCTCCGCTCTTTTCAATCGCTGTATAAGGAGCTCTGCCAGTCTCGCGCTGGCCGAGATGTTTCCGGGTTAACTTAGGCTCTGTCATTTAGGTATCATGGAATTTTTTGCAGGCTACGGTTATGTCGGCCTCTTTTTGGCCGCGTTTGTCGCGGCGACCATTCTACCGTTGAGTTCCGAGGTTGTTCTGGGCTTGCTTTTACTGCATGGCCTGGATCCGGTTCTCCTGGTCGGGGTGGCCACCTGCGGTAATGTGCTTGGTGCCTTTGTCAATTATGCCATCGGTTTTTGGGGTAGCTCATTCTTTATCAGAAGAATCTTGAGAATCTCTGAAAGTGAGTCGGCCAAGGCTCTGGCCAGGTTTAAGAAATATGGCACCGGCAGTCTCCTGTTCGCCTGGATGCCGATAGTCGGTGATCCTCTGACCCTGATCGCTGGATTATTGAAAGTTAATCTGCCGCTCTTTTTTCTTCTGGTAACCTCCGGCAAGCTGATTCGCTATATGGTTATCAGCCTGGCCGTACTTTCCTGAAAATTACTGATTGTCTAATGCCTTTCAATACCGGTTATTGTCGGGAACCCACGGATGTTTGTATGCTGAGTCTCCTCTACTCCTTAAGAAATAAATCCGTTTGAAAAAAACTATTATTAATGATATATAATTCTGGGCGAATACCGTACTCATAATATGAGATGGACACGATCTGTGGTTGTATTATCAACCGGTGTTAGCAAAGTCTTTAAACAGTTCAGGTTGACTCCAGAAAGTCGCACGAACTAACAGCTGAAAATGATATTTGACAATGGGTAGTTCCTCACAATTACTTTTAGGTGTCTTGTTCGGGGCCGTCGGCCTTGGCTTTTTGACCTACGGTTGGCGTCAGAAAGCGGTCGTGCCGCTGGTTGTCGGGGTCGCCTTATCGATTATGCCCTATCTGATCTCCAATGTATGGGTAGCTGTGGGAGTCGGGGGTGTGCTGGTCGGAGTGCCATATTTTATTAGAATATGAGACGTGTTACAAAGTTACAAGCAAACAAAAAGGAATTTTGCAATGAAAAAGAAGTTTT
>JAGGTT010000193.1 GCA_021163565.1 Candidatus Tharpella sp. | reverse complement strand
TTGATCACGGTCTTAAAAAAACGTCGCTGCAGACCCGGCTGCTGCCGTTTCTGACCACAGACAAAACAGTTATCATAAATGGCTAAAGCCTGATGTTTGGCACCGGGTTTGAAAAAGACCCGGGGATCTGGCGGATTGAAACCGACTTTATGAATTTCGGTCCCGACTCCGATCTCAGCCTTGAGATAAATCTTTTCACTCCCTTGCCGCCGCATCGACAAAAAAATAGTGTCCTCATCCCGAATTTCGGCCTTTAAAAGCATCTTGTCACCAATCGCAACAGCATCGGCAAAACGCCACTCAATTACGATCGGATAAGGCAAGTTTTTGCCCTTGACCCTCAGCCAACAATGATCCGCCAGATCGAGCAGGGCCGTCATCGCCACCCCGCCATGCGGAATGCCCTGCCAACCTTCGTGTTGCGGGCCAAAGCACATTTCGCTTTCGACTCCGGATACCGTGTCAGTAATTGATGAGAAACAAAAAGCTTTCTGACAGACGAAACAAGCTTCATGTCCGACAGCAGGGTCGACAGTAAGCATAAACCACCTCTATTTTTCAATGGATAAAAGAGTCAATATGACTAAGTAATCTGAAATAAATGCCTTGACAACTGGCAATATTTACCTTAAGCATTCTTATCTAATCTATTTTAGTATTAATAACTAATTTATCATTCAGGAGATCAAAATGTTTTTCCAACAATTTAAGGTTGAAGGTTTAGGATGTCTATCTTACATGATCGGCTGTCCTCTGGATGGACGAGCCATTGTGGTTGACCCCAAACGCGATATCGGTGACTATCTGAAAACGGCCCAGCTCAATAAGATGAAAATTACCGGCATCATCGAAACCCATATCCATGCCGACCATATCTCAGGTGCGGCCGAACTTCAGCTCCAGACCGGAGCCCCGATTCATCTCGGAGCCGGTTCGCCGGCAGACTACGATCATCTGCCACTGAGCGATGGTGATAACATTCTTCTGGGTAACACCAAAATCGAAGTAGTCTCGACTCCGGGGCATACCCCTAATTCGATCTCTCTAGCGCTCACTGATCTGAGCCGTGGCGATCTAGTTGAGATCCTGTTGACCGGCGACCTTCTCTTTGTCGGCAGTATCGGCCGGCCGGATCTTGCCGGCGGCGCGCTTCTGGAGGAACAGATCAAGAATGCCTACCACAGCCTGCGAACCAGACTTGGAAAATTTCCTGACTATGTCGAGATCTATCCGGCCCACGGTGCGGGTTCACTCTGCGGTGCCGGAATCAGTGCCAAACCTTCATCGACCTTAGGCTTTGAACGCCTGACGAATCCGTTTCTCCAACTCGATTTCGATAAGTTCAGAGAACAGCTCAGCGCCAACACCCCTCATCGGCCAATCAATTTCACCCACATAATCAACACCAACATGCGGGGTCAGCAGCCGGTTCACAAACTTCCCGGAATCAACGAATACAACCCCTTAACCTGTAAAAAATTCCTCTCCGAAAGCCCGGATAATATCATTATTGACCTCAGGGAAGCAACCGCTTTCGGCGGAGCTCATATCCCGGGAAGTTTCAATATAGGAATGGCACCAAACTCAGCCCTCTGGGTCGGTAACGTGGTTAAACCGGAGAGCAGAATCCTGCTTCTTGCCAACAATCACCAGGATATAGAGCAAGCAGTCACGATGTTTCGACGAGTCGGATATGACAATATTCAAGGCTACATTATCGGCCTTAACGGCTGGATTATGGCAGCGGAAGAGACCGGATTTCTACCTCAGATCAGCGTTCACTCACTACATAGTGTTCTGAGAAAATACTCGAATCACTTGGTTCTGGATGTCCGTAACGATCAGGAGTGGCTGACCGGCCATATCGATCAGGCCCGACATCTACCGCTGCCGCAACTGATTAACCAGGGGCTCAACTGTGAACTTGATCAGCATATCAGCGTTATCTGCCTTTCCGGCTACCGTTCCAATATTGCGGCATCAATGTTAAAACAGCGGGGTTTTAAGAATGTCTACAGTGTTATCGGAGGTATGAGTACCTGGAAAACCGCAGGTTATAAACGGGTATGACCGACCGGATTGGTTAAGACTGAGGTTGCGGCATCCCGGCAGCTTAAGCTATGCCGGAAGATCTTCCGCAGCCACAGTTTCAAGGGTCGGCAGAACACTGTCTTTCGGAGAGAGCAGCACTTCAGTCTCCGGCCAGTCGATCGCCAACTTCGGATCATTCCACATAAGACCGTACTCATCACCATGGCAGTATAAATCAGTACATTTGTAGTAGACTCTGGCGGTTTCGCTTAAAACCATAAAGCCATGCGCAAATCCCGGCGGGATAAACAACTGGTGCTGATTCTGCTCGGAAAGGTTATAGCCGACCCAGCGGCCGAAAGTCGGTGAGCGGCGCCGGATATCAACCGCAACATCAAAGATTTCACCAGTTATAACAAAAACCAGCTTGCCCTGGGGCTGTTTAAGCTGATAATGCAGCCCGCGCACGATACCACGCTGTGAAAATGACATATTATCCTGAACAAAACTGTACGGCAGATCCTGGTCATATTTACTCTGATTGAAGGTCTCCAGAAAAAAACCGCGTTGGTCCCGAAAGATATCGGGTTGTATCAGGCAGACACCTTCGATATCAGACTGCAGAAATTCCATTACCCTGGTTCTCCTTATTTATAAGTACCGCCGAAAGTTATTTGAGGATAAGTATCATCCTGACACTCGTGATCCTCTATATAGAAAAATGAGGTTGTTTTTCAAGTAAAAAGATGGGCCGCGAGACATAATCAACAAAATTGGAATATAAGGTCAAAAAATAATGCGTAAACTGATATCTCACTTCCCCGGTTATCTTCTGATCAGCCTGATGCTTTTTGTCGGAGCCGCACCCGCGGCTGCCCGGCCGCCGGAAGTAACAAAATCTTTGGAGGTAAAGCTCTACTATGGCACCAATGAGGAGATTTCGACCTTCATCGGGAAACGACAGGAGCTTATCAAGAATCTTATTACCGAAATTGTCAAAAAAAAGGAGCTTCCGGCTTTCCAGGATAGCCAGCACAGCATCATTTCAGTCATAGACCTCTATCAGGGTATATTATCTCAGTATAAAGGCCTGCTCGTGGAACTTCCCCGCGACCCCGAAACAGGCTTAAAAAAACCGCAGATAGAAGGGCCGCTCTTCAGTTTTGATGATTTTAATCAGATTCTTAAATATGAGAAATTTATCAATCTCATCCTGGCCGAAAAAGAGCACCAGTTCATCCTTATAAGGAGCCGCCTCAATCATCTGCGGGAAGCAACAATCGAGCATCTCTCTGAATACTCCAGATTCTATAAAACCGACCCCGAAGATCAGCTGTTGCTCTATGAAAGCTACGGTAAGCTTTTAAGTCTGCAGTGTGAACACGCGCTTCTCTATATCAGAAAACCTAAACTCGAAGCTTATCTCAAAACCCTGTACAAACGCCAAAATTCAGCTGAACAATGGATCCGGGAAGCTTTCATTAAACTTACGATCAAACCTGAAGATATTAAAAAAGCACAAACAGTCTATGAGCGAAAACTTAATGAGTTAAAAAATACCACGACCGCAACCAGTGCTGAATATCATGATCTCAACCGTCGTCTTCTGATCTACGAAACCCGTTTTGATAATGCCACGCAGAAAGCCAAAGCGGATAATAGTAAAGCATCAGAAGGACAACAGGAAAACTGGCAAATAGAGCGCGAACGGATTGAACTGATCCGCAATGCCCTGACTCTTAGAATTCATCTGATTGAACAAAAGCGCCTAAGTGAAAAAATTGGACTCCAGAAGAGTGAATACCGGCTCCAGTGGCTGGAAAGTTGTGTCGACAAAAACCAGGCCGAGATCCTGCGCAATTTTATCAAGAGCTGGTCTCAGAACAGCAGTGAACTTGATCTCAACCTCGAGGCGTTAATCAGAACCACATCCGAAGCGACTCTGGCCCGTTCAAACCTGGTGCACAAACTAGTTACAATTAATAACCTGAAAGCGGCGGCACCATCTGAAAAGCAGCTTCTTGCGCTTACTAACCTTGGTCGACAAGCAAAAAAAACAACTGAAAACTTAGATAAATTGATAGTTCAACTTTCCCGCAACAGTCTCGAAATCCAGGATCTCAAATTTGAGATAGATCGAATTTTACTCCTGAGTAAGGCCTTCTCCAGCAAGAGTGAGAGAGTTCGCCTGTGGAGTGTGCTGCGCCTGGCTGAATTCGAGAAGTCTATCGAAAGCGCACTCTACTATCCGCTATTTTCCATCGGCACGTCAACTGTGACCCTGGCGATTATTTTAAAAATCATATTCCTCTTTATCGCAGGCATTTTCTTACTCCGCTTGCTGCGCCGGCAAGTCAGTCTCTTCATGGAGAAAAAGGCTGGTATGTCAACCGGCTCAATTAATTCAATTACCACTCTGGGTTACTACATCGGTGTTATCATATGCTCTATCATAGTACTTTCAGCCGCCGGCCTGGATCTGAGTCAATTTGGTATAGTCCTGGGCGCTCTCGGGGTTGGTATCGGTTTTGGCCTCCAGACAATAACCAATAATTTTATCAGCGGCATTATTCTGCTGACTGAAAGAACGGTTAAAGTAGGAGATTATGTAAATCTCAAAGATGGAGTTGTCGGCAAGGTTAAAAAGATGTCAATCAGGACGACAATTATCAGGGATTTTGAGGGGATCGATACGATTGTTCCCAACTCGGATCTGAT
>JAGGTT010000021.1 GCA_021163565.1 Candidatus Tharpella sp. | reverse complement strand
CCGAGACTGCCGAAGGTGAAATTTCGGTGGGAGCAGTACCCTCTTTGAAACACTCGAAAAGGGTTTTCTTACTTTTAACATCGGCCAGAAGACCGGTTTTTTCATCAATATTGGCAAAGACTATTCCCTCCGGAACCTTAAAGTTCTCCGGCGGCATTTCTGCTAAGGCTGCCCGCATAAAATCGATCCAGATGGGACAGGCGGTGCGGGCCCCGGTTTCATGGCGGCCCAGAGGTTTCAACTCATCAAAACCGACCCAGACGCCGGTTACCAACTGCGGCGCAAATCCCATAAACCAGGCGTCAAAATAGTCGTTGGTGGTTCCGGTTTTACCGGCCAGCGGCCTCTTTAAAGCCCGGGCGGCCCGGCGGCCGGTTCCCCGCTTAACCACATCCGCCAGCATACTGGTCATAATATAGGCGGTCTGAGCCGAGATAACCGGTTTGGAATCCGGCGGCAAGAGTGACGAAAGTTCAAGACCGCCTGTGGCCACACTCTCGCGCTCCTCTAAAATCTCACCGTGACGATCTTCAACCCGTTTAACAAAAATCGGTTTTATGAGACGACCATGGTTGGCAAAAATTCCGTAAGCAGTAGTCAATTCCATCAATGAGACCCCGGACGACCCCAGAGCCAGAGTCAAATCGGCATTGAGGGTTGAAGCAAACCCCATTTTTCTGGCATAATTAATGACTTTACGAATACCCACCTGACGCAAAATCTTAATCGTCACCAGATTCCGTGAATGAATCAGGGCCTGGCGCACGGTCGTTGGCCCATAAAATTTCTGCTCATAATTACGCGGTTTCCAGGAGGCACTCCAATCATTGCCATCATCTTTATAGACGATCGGACTATCGAGAAAGATTGAAGCCGGGGTCAGACCATTATCGAGACCGGCGGCATAGATAATCGGTTTAAACGCAGACCCCGGAGAGCGCCGCGACTGGATCGCCCGGTTGAATTCACTGATCTGAAAATCCTTGCCACCGACCATCGCCTTAACCAGACCGCTGTGCGGTTCTAAAGCCAGCAGTGCGGCTTCAGCCTCGGGCAGCTCTTCCAGACGCACCTGAATTTCAGGCGTTTCACCGTCACCCACCTTTTTGATTTTAACCAGAACAACGTCATCTACGCTCAGGGCGGCGGATGGTTTTTTGATCTGCGCCCGGGCGTAACGCGTACCGTCCGACTGCGGCCGTCTGGCCCAGACCATATCTTTCAGAGCCAGCGTCGCCTCAATTCCACCAAGGTCAACGGTTACCATTTTCTTTGTATCATCAACACTCAGCACCAGAACTTTACAGTAATCTCCCGGCATAAGCCCCGAGTCAACCCTTTGCAGGCGCTCTTTCTCGAGTTCGGCGAGAAAGTCTGTTTTAGCAGTTTCATCCTCAAGATGCTGCAAAGGACCCCGGAACCCCCGTCTTTTGGCCAGGTCACGCAAGCCTTTATCGATTCCCCGCCGGGCCGCCTGCTGCCAGGCGACATTGACCCCGGTATAGACCTGCATTCCCTCTTTATAGAGTTTATCATAGCCATATTTCTTCTCGAGATAACGCCGGACATGCTCAGTATAATAGGGAGTCCTGGCTGAAGGATCGGCTTTCGAAACCAGTATGACCCTCGTATCAAGAGCCTCGTTGAGCTCTTCTTCAGAAATGAAATGCCGGTCAAACATCTGTTCGAGCACATAATGCTGACGGGCTTTGGAACGCTTCGGAAATTTAATCGGCGAAAGCCTACTCGGAGCTTTCGGCATACCGGCGATTGTCGTCATCTCCGCCAGATTAAGGTCGCGGGTTTTCTTGCCGAAATAGCGTTGCGAGGCCATCTCGACCCCGTACATACCGTGCCCGAGATAGATCTGATTCAAATAGATAAAAAGAATCTCGTCTTTAGAGAGATATTTTTCAATACGATAAGCCAGTATGGCCTCTTTGATCTTTCTTTTGAATTTGCGTTCCGGAGTCAGGAGAAGAGATTTGGTTACCTGCTGGGTTATCGTACTTCCCCCCTGAACAATCTTTCCGGCCTCGACATTTTTCACCATGGCCCGGGCGATACCAAAAAAATCAAGCCCTTTATGCTCATAAAAACGACTGTCCTCACTGGCAATAAAGGCTTTCTTCAAAAGATCCGGAATCTCTTCAATCGGGGCGATCTTCCGCTTTTCAATGCCGAAGCGGCCGATCAATTCACCGTTATCGGCAAAGACCTCGGTCATAGTGTAGGGATGGTAGTCTTTCAACGAGGTAATCTGCGGCAGATCCTGGGCGTAATAATAGAATATCCCGGCCACCGAACCGACCCCGGCGAGCATCACCAGAAGGATGAGAATAAATAGAATTTTTATAATTTTTCGCAGCATAATTTTTAAGCTTTAAGCTATAAGTTGTAAGCTGTAAGTGGTTCATGTTAGCTGTCAAAACTTAAAGCTTATAGCTAACAACTTAAAATTTTATATTTTAGCCCATTCGCCAACACAGTCGGCCAGGCGAACCATCTCTGCCGGAGCCAGGGTTGCCGGTCGGGCATCGGGAGCAAAGCCTGATGCCACCAGTTGTTCACATATTTCATCACGTTTAAGATTGGTCAGGAGCCCTCTTAGAGGATTAATAATCTGTTTCCGCCGCTG
>JAGGTT010000191.1 GCA_021163565.1 Candidatus Tharpella sp. | reverse complement strand
GGCACCACCAGGATGAACTCTACCCGGAATTGCTTGAAGCCTTAGCCAACTTTGGTTATGGTGAAAAGTGGAAGAGTATAATCCAAACCTACAAACCACCGTTACTCCATCGCTGTCAGCAGAAAACAGCTCTCTTTATGACCCGCTTCGCTGACCGTCCCATAATCCGTGCAATTCTGGTTAAACTCCTGGATGATATTGACTGGTGTTTTTCATTCAAACTACTGCACCGGCTGCGACCATATTTCACCGCCAAAGAGTTTAATCTCCTGCTCCACAGGCTGGAAAACTACGAAAAAAATCGGCACCTGACGATTAAAGAGCGCCTCATTAAGGGTAATGATCTCATAAGTTTCAGTGCGGCCCTGGCTGATTTTCTTAATCACAACCAGGCAACCGCAAACTCCATAATCAACTTTTTTACATCCGAACTGATTGAAAACCAACTTCCCCCAGAGGAAAAACTCCATGAAGATTTCAACAAAGAGCCCGATGATCTAAAAAAACTCCTTCTTGACCGCGAAGATATTTCCGTGACCGACCTACTACGCAGCCATCTCCCCCGGCTGCACTTCATAAGAATCCTCAAAAAGACCGAACTGGACGGCTGCTGCAGTTTAGCCACGGTGGTTCATCGTACTCGCAAATACAACGGTTATTTATGTCAGGCTATAACGGCTCTGCTGATCGCCATCATTAATGACGATCCCGAGTTCAAAAAAATCGACGCTTTGCCTAACCTGAAAGAGACCATCAAGTACATCCGACAGCGCCCTCATTCTGAAACTTTGAGAGAAAAAACCCTGCAGCGCATAGCCGAAATTAGCCGTAAAGCCAAGGATCTTAGAATCTACTCTGATGCTACCCAGAGCCACAGTCTGCGGGTTATTTCCAGTAGAAAATTACCGATTTAGAGTAAGGATCTGCAATCACCACGGTTAACCATAGAAAACTGATTGACATCAAATCATCTCCTGTTGTATAGCGCTCGCTCAGAAATAACTCTGGCAGCGGCCTGAAAACCGTTTTTGACTAAGGTTTTATAAGGAGTAGAAAATGACGCGGACAACCTCTAAAAAACTTTTTGACCGGGCCCGCAAAATCATACCCGGCGGTGTCAACAGCCCGGTTCGCGCATACGGTTCAGTTAATCTCGATCCCCCGTTTATCATCCGGGGTCGAGGCAGCAAAGTATACGATGTTGATGGCAACGAATACATCGACTACGTCGGTTCCTGGGGGCCGATGATCTTAGGTCATGCCCACCCGGCAATCGTTGAGGCCGTCCGCGACCGGGTCGCACGCGGTGCCAGTTTCGGTGCCCCGACCATCCTTGAAATTGAAATGGCGGAAGAGATCAATGCCGCCCTGCCGAGTATCGAGATGGTTCGCATGGTTAATTCCGGCACGGAAGCCACCATGAGTGCCATCCGCCTGGCCCGGGGTTATACTAAACGGAAAAAAATCATTAAATTCGCCGGTTGCTATCACGGCCATGTTGACTATTTGCTGGTTGAAGCCGGATCGGGAGCCATGACATTCGGGGTTCCCGACAGTGCCGGAGTTCCGGAAGAATTTACCCGAAATACGCTTTCTGCCATCTTCAACGACCTCGATTCCATAGACTCTCTGATTAAAAACTGCGGCGATGAAATCGCTGCCATAATCGTTGAACCGGTGGCCGGTAACATGGGAACCATTCCACCTCGACCGGGCTTTCTTCAGGGTCTGCGTGAGCGCTGTACCAAACATGGTATTGTTCTCATCTTCGATGAAGTCATGACCGGATTTCGGGTTGCCTACGGCGGCGCTCAAATTCTTTATGACATCAAACCGGATATTACCTGTCTCGGGAAAATCATCGGTGGCGGACTGCCGGTTGGTGCCTTCGGCGGCAAACGAGAGATAATGGAGTGTCTCTCTCCTCTCGGCAGTGTCTATCAGGCCGGAACCCTTTCCGGAAACCCACTGGCAATGGCGGCCGGACTTGTAACTCTGCGAACCCTGAAGAGTGAAAACCCCTACCCAAAACTTGAGAAAAGCTCTGCTTATCTGGGAGATGGCATCAACGCACTGCTGACCGAACACAATATCCCTCACGTCTGCAACCGGGTCGGCTCGATGCTTTGCACCTACTTCACGAACACCCCGGTAGATAATTATGATAACGCCAAATCCGCAGATTGTGAACGGTTCACAAAATATTTCGCCGCCATGCTGAATCAGGGAATCTACCTGGCACCGTCACAGTTTGAGGCAGGGTTTATCTCCGCCGCCCACAGTCAGGATGACCTCGACCGAACCCTAGACGCGGTCAAAATAGCGCTTGAGTCAATTTGAACTTGACTTCAAGTAACCAGTTATGCTAATGGGGCGCAGCATTTTGAAATTAATGTTCTTTAACAAGAAACCTGTAAAACGACCTGAGAATATATTCAATTTTCACCCCTTAAGTGATGCGGTCGAGGAGATGATTTTCCGGTGTCGGAAAAGCCAAAGTTCAAAAAGGTTTTCAGCCAGATAAGTCGCTACAGTACGGTTGGGCTTGAGCTTGGATTTTCTGTAGCCATCGGAGTGACCGCCGGCTACTATTGCGACCGCTGGCTTGGAACAACACCCTGGATGACAATCTTTCTGCTTCTCTGTGGAGTGGCAGCCGGATTCAAGCGAGTCTATCTGGCCTTAAAAAGTCTTGAAAGAGAGCAGGAAGAGGAGGATGCCGCGAACCAATAGGCATTTACTGTAGATGAAAGACAGAAGACTACTCCGGATTAATCTTTTTATTCTCATCATTACTGTGGCCCTCTCCTTGACAGCCAAGTTAATCGATATTGAGATAATCGGAGTTTCCGGGGTTATAGTTGGCGGGTTTCTGGCATTTGCCTATTTTTTCTCTCTGAGTATCCTGATTGGCAAGGCTTTTGCTGATACCAGCAGTGAAGGCATCGAGACCAAAGAGGCCGGCCGGCTCGGGTTAAAATTGTTACTGTTAACCTTCGGCTTAACAATTATAACCATAGCTGTTATTCTCACACATATGTGTCAGCCTTTAGGTTTTCTGATCGGTTTTTCGGCCCTGTTCGGCGCGATAGCATTTGAGACCATGGCATTTTTAGTTTTCAGCAAACCTCAAATGGATGCTGATGACGAAGAGAATTAATTAAATTCTGCTACAGATTTGATTTATAGATTAAATATTCTATTACTAATATTTGACAAGGAAAGATTATGCATCACAGTCCATCAATTACCTGGGTCGGATTGATCCCCGGTCTAAGCAGTTTACCGGAACATGTTGCCAATGCCATCTTGATTACCCTGATTATTGTCATCATGGTTTTTGTCGGAACCCGTAAGATTCGCAACGGTAATATTGAAGATCTCATCATTCCGGAAGGCAAGTTTTCTCTCCAGAACCTGCTCGAAGCAATGGTGGAAGCAATTGTCAAACTGATTTCGGACAGTCTGGGCAGTGATGTTGCCAGAAATTTTCTCTTTGTGGTTGGCGGCAGCATATTTTTTATCCTGTTCTCAAACCTTTCCGGCCTGATCCCCGGATTCAATCCACCAACCGGCAACCTCAATACCACTGCAGCCTGTGCTTTGACAGTATTTTTCCTGACTCATTACTTCGGCTGGAAAGAACATGGCGTCAAATATCTGAAACAGTTTGTCGGCCCCTTTCTCTGGCTGGCACCATTGATGATTCCGATTGAGATTATCGGCCATCTGGCCCGCCCCATGTCTCTTTCCCTGCGTCTTTTTGGTAATATTATGGGAGATCATCTGGTCGCTGCAATTTTTGTCATGCTCTGCCCCATTCTCGTACCCGTACCGATCGCTTTCTTAGGCTTGTTCGTGGCGATTGTACAAACCTTCGTTTTCACCCTGCTTTCACTAGCTTATTTCGAGGGTGCTATTTCTCACGACCACTAAAAAGCTTTATAAAGAACTACCAACTCCAGGTATAACCAATTGTTGTACCGGGAAAAACATACAACCCTGATACATTGTAAGGAGGTGACAACATGAAAAGAGTAGTCCAGATCGTTACCGCGATCGCAACCCTGTTTGTAGCCGTTTCCGCTTTTGCGAGCGAAGCTGCTGCTGAAGTAGCCACTATGAGTTATGATGGAACCGGAATAGCTTATGCTGCCGCGGCTGCTATTGCAATCGCCGCTTTCGGTGGAGCTATTGGCCAGTCCATGGGTATCAAGGCCGCCCTTGACAGCATTGGTCGTAACCCCAGTGCTGCCAGCAAAATTACCACACCAATGATTATTGGTCTGGCCATGATCGAATCACTGGTCATTTACGCCCTGGTTATCGCTTTAATGCTGGTTCTCAAACTCTAGTTCAGAACTATTTTGTCTGTTTTTATCAACAGACCCTGCAAAGTTTAGTCAAGTATAGTAGGCAGGCACCGGAACTCGGTGCCTGCCTTATTTCGCCATGCACATGTATACAATATCAAGAATACATATATAATTAAATATTCTTTAGCAGTTAATTAAAAACTATCTGTAACGCCATAATAAATGTACCTGAACCGAATTAATAAACATAAAACATTCAACTATCAGACTTTCAATTAAGGAGACTGAGAAACCATGAAAACAAAGTTTGGAGCATATCGCCTGCCCTTCTTGCTACTACTCGTATCGTTAATATCTATTACCTTTATCAGTAGCAATAAAGCCCTGGCCAAACAGGCAGATTCCCAGGAGATATGCCTTGAGTGTATATCAGTTGGACAGTGCCTTGAATGTCACGATGAAATCGATTCAGGAACCTTTGCTAGTTCCTCCCATGGTGCCAACGCCTGTACGAGTTGCCACCGGGATATCTGGGACCTCGACAAACATGCTGACTGCGAAGTACCGATGCAACCGGTAAATTGCGGATTCTGTCACAAAAATGAGGCTCGTCAGTTCGCCCTCTCCGTTCACACTGATAATGATGTTTCATGTACTGACTGTCATGCCAATATTCACGAGATGATTTCGTTGAAAGATGACAAGGCTAAAGTTGTTCAGATGTGTAGCGGCTGTCACGACAATGCCGACTACATGCAGAGTTCCCATGGTAAAGGGCTGCTGGCCGGCAACCCCGACTCTCCCTCTTGTGCCGATTGCCACGGTCTGCATGACATCATTGAACTTCAGGTTGATGAGAAGAACTCTGAAAGTGCCTTAAAAGCTAGTGAATTCAAGACTTCCAGTTGTGAAGCCTGCCATAATAATGAAGAGATGATGGCACGCAACAAATTAAGTACCCACTCCTTCAAATCATACCGCCAGGAGTACCACGGCAAAGTCGAGCAATTAGGTGGCGCGGTCGCCGTAGCCGGTTGTGCGGATTGCCATACCGCCCATAAACAGCTGCCCGCTGATGATCCTGAGTCATCACTGGTAGGGGAAGCCCGGATTAAAACCTGTAGTAAATGTCATGAAAAAGCAAATGCTAATTTCGTTAAATATGCGCCTCATGCCACCCATCATGATCCCGAAAACTACCCCCTGCTCTACTGGACATTTATCGTAATGACCAGTCTCTTATGCGGAGTTTTTGGAATTTTCTGGTTGCATACTATATTATGGTTGATTCGCAGCTACATTGAGAAGAACAAGCTTCGCCGTCAGGGTATCTTCCATGAAAGTCACACCCCAAAGGTCTTCTACAAGCGCTTTACATTCATGGAAAAGCTCCTCCATTTCATGATGATGACCAGCTTCTTAGGCCTAGTTCTCACCGGACTGCCCTTGAAATTTGTTGAAGCCCCCTGGGCGATTGGCTTAGCCCAATTTATGGGTGGCCCGCAGATGGCCGGCCTGATTCATCGCTGGTGTGCAGCTCTGACATTCACTTACTTCATCATCACAATTGTCTGGAGCTGCTACTTTCTACTCATTAAACCGACCGGTGAAAATTTCTTCCAGAAACTTTTCGGACCCGACTCCCTCTTCCCCAACTTCAAGGATGGCCGGGATATCGCGGCAATGTGTAAATGGTTTTTCGGGGCCGGTGAAGTTCCAAAATTCGACCGCTGGACCTATTGGGAAAAGTTTGACTTCCTCGCTGTCTTCTGGGGGATGTTCGCCATCGGCTTTACTGGACTGATGCTTTGGTTACCCGAATTTTTCTCCCAATTTTTACCGGGTTGGGCCTTTAATGTGGCAATTATTGTCCACTCAGATGAAGCCTTTCTAGCTGCGGTCTTCATCTTCACGGTGCATTTCTTTAACGCCCATATCAGACCTGAAAAATTCCCCATGGATCAAGTCATCTTCACCGGGGTTGTCAGTGCTCATGAGATGGAAGAAGAACGCCCTATACAATTTGAACGACTCAAAGAAAAGGGCAAGCTCGAAAAACTTGAAACCAAGTACCCCGGCGTTCTTTCTGAAGCTATTGGTCAGATTATCGGTATTACCGGCGTCGCGATTGGGGTTCTCTGCCTCTTCTTGATCATCTGGGGTTTTATCAGCTAGAGATCAATAAAGTATGAGATTAAATAAAAAGGCCCGGCTGCAGAATTCTGCAGCCGGGCCTTTTTATTATGTTTAATTTATTGAAACCGTCTCCCGCAAAGATTAAAAAGAGTGGCCGGGAGAAGTCCCGACACTTACTTTATCTCTGACATACAGAGCAATAACAGCGTAGGCATGAGATCACAAAACTATAATCATAATGCAACTCTGAAATTATGTTTCGTGGCAATTATACATTCAACAAAATCATGGATTTCCGGTTGCAGACTTTTATATTTACTTAAAACAATTGCAATATCGAGATAAAATCGGTGCTGACCCAGATCTACCTTCTTCAAAAGTCCCTGAGCCAGCTCTCTATGAACTTTGGTTCGCGTCAGAAAACCAATCCCTTTCCCCTCAATAATCAACTCTTTAACCAGATCCGGGCTTTCACACTCGATATCAACCTGCAGTGCAATCCCCAGTCTTTTGAACTCTTTAAGTATATATTTTCGTGTTCCCGACTGTTCGTCCCGCATGATGAATTTTTCATTCTGGAGATCTTTCAATAAAATCTGTTTCTTTTCCTGTAACGGATGATTCGGAGCCGAAAGCAGAATAACCTCTTCCTGCTCCAGATGGTGAACCTGATAGTTCCTCAGAGAAAGTTTTTTCCAGAGGGCCATCACGACAATATCGACTTTATCCCGCTTCAAACTATCGAGCAGAGAAATTGAGCTTTCTGATTTAACTTTGATGTGACAATGAGGGTAGCAGCTGGCAAAATTTTCAAAAATATACGGTAAAATGAATTTACCATAAGTCGGAGTTGTACCGATGATAATATTGGTCTGTTTGGTTGCCTCCATTCTTTTTAATTCTGCTTCGGCCTTATCCAGAAGTTTGAAAATTTTGTCAAGATATTCATAGAGCTTGTCACCTTCAGAAGTCGGTCTGAGCCGCTTACCATTACCTTCCTCGATCAATTTTACCCCGCAACAATTCTCAAGCTTTTTAATCTGCATTGAGACCGCAGGCTGCGAAATAAAAAGTTTTTTTGACGCAGTGGACATATTACCGTTACGAACTGACTCGTAAAAATAATAAAGTTGTTTTAGGTTATCCTTCAGAATCGACATAATAATATTATTATCAAGTAGTTAATTGATTTATCTGACCTTGAATGCATAACAAAAACTTATAACATCTATCAGATTAAATAGTTTGTTAAAAATACTATTTTATGGCAGAGTATATTTTATAATCAGGATTACAGCTCCACAATAAAACTGCTTTATACATATTCAACAGCTAACAGTCAAATCATTAATTATCTGAGGTGGTAACATGAATGCACTCTTTACCCAACAATGGAATGTCGAACGAGATAAAGAAGATGAATATCTCGCTTTTATAACAGAACAATATAATCCCAAGATCACATCATTAGGACTCAAGATCGTCGGCGGATATTATGTCGAAATCGGCCCCGGCCCCACCACGGTTGCCGTATTCAGCGCTGATAACATAAACCTGATAAATGAAATCGCCCTTTCTGAAGAGTACCGCAAGATCACCAATAAATTGAACTATTATGTCAATAACCGTTGTGCAGCCTTGGGTTTTTCAACTGGCAGGGTCAGCCAGGAGCCCTACACTATCCAAGAAGGGGTCTGGAAATGGAATCACTACTACAACGTCAGACCGAATAAAAAGGATGCTTACAAACACACATTAGGGCAGATAGTAACCGTCATTGAGAAACTTGATTTTGTCGAACTTACCCAGGAGTGGCACATGCTCTACGGCGGCCGCGGCGACTATCTCCTGGAAATGACTTTCAAAGACCCCATAGATGTCGCACGTCTTTTGAACAATCAGCAGTTCAGAAATCTTGAAAAACTGATCAAAAAAGAGTTGATAATTGATTACTCCAGCCGGCTGCTGAGATCTACGGAAAGATTCGATAAACCCCGCTGGGTTACACTCTAGCCGAGCCGGACTCAACTTTATCACTTAACGATAAATACTGAGGTATCTGACTTCACACAAAATTTGTGGCAGATGAATATGACCTGACCTTCAGGTTGACATTCATATTGGAAACTTATCACTTTAGGGAGGGGAAAGATTATGGCGAAGCAGTTTTTGGACCCACATGATGTTCCGGCGATTGAAGGAACCGAAGGCTGGGAAAGGATGTATCCTTATTATTATCAGTTTTCAACTGATGATAAAGAACGCAACGAATATGAGAGCGGGCAACTCTGGTATTATGACGGCCTCCACTACCCTGAACCGCATACTCCCTTTGATCTGATTTGGGATGAAGCCTGGTATCTGGCTCTCTCCCAATATAACTCAAGAATTTTCATGGTACCACCGGCCAAAGGCATCGATCATCGCATCGTTAATGGCCATGTCTACATAACACCAATAGGTATTGCCGACCCCAAAGAGATTGAGGCCCGGATTCCTCTCTTCATGAAACGGGCGGGCTACTACTACGAAAACTGGGATAAAATTTATGGTGACTGGGTTGAAAAAACCAAAGAGCTGATTGAAGAACTCGAAGCGGTTGAATTTAAAAACCTGCCGGAAATGGAAGATGAGAGTGTGGTTTTTGAACATCGCGGCATGGGCAGTGGTTATGATCTCTCTGTCCAGTATGACGACCTGATCAATATGGGGTTTAAAGTCTGGCAATACCATTTTGAGATGCTTAACCTTGGTTATGCCGCTTATGTAACCTTCATTAACACTGCCAACCAATTTTTCCCCGACATCCCAATGGCGACCCTGACAAAAATGGTTTCCGGTATCGATGTGGTTATGTATCGACCCGATAGTGAGTTGATAAAACTGGCAAAAATGGCGTTGGAACTAAAACTGGAATCAAAACTTGATGCCCAAACCAGCTTTGCCGCCCTGCAACAAGAGCTGGGCAACTCAGATGATGGTAAAAAGTGGCTGGCCGCCTTTGAGGAAGCCCGTTACCCATGGTTCCACATCTCTACCGGAACCGGCTGGTTCCACCATAACAGATCCTGGAACGATGATCTCGATGTCCCTTTGGCCAACATTAAAATGCATATCGAATCCCTGCAAGCGGGCAAAGATCCGAGCCGGCCAACTGCGAAGCTGATTGCCGAGCGCGACCGTATTGTTGATGAATATCTGGAGCTCTTTCAAAACCCGGATGACAAAAAAGCCTTTCAAGAAGCTTTAGGGATTGCACGTAAAGTTTTTCCTTATGTTGAAAATCATCTCTTTTATGTTGAGCACTGGTTTCATTCAGTTTTCTGGAACAAAATGAGAGATCTGTCGGCCGTCTTGGTCGATAGTGGCATGATTAAAGAGGTTGAAGATATCTGGTATCTGAATCGGGCCGACATCAAGGTTCTGATTGATGATATGGTTCGGGCCTGGGCTACCGGGATTGTTCCGGCCGGCCGTAATAAATGGCCTCAAGAGATTGAATGGCGCAAAGGTGTAATGGCTAAATTTCGCGAATGGACACCGCCACCGGCCTTAGGCGTTCCGCCCGAAGTCGTCACCGAACCCTTCTCAATCGTACTCTGGGGTGTAACCACCAATGTCCTGAAAAAATGGCTTACCAGCCTTGATGCGGCCGATGG
>JAGGTT010000016.1 GCA_021163565.1 Candidatus Tharpella sp. | reverse complement strand
GCCAAAACGCTACTTGTATCAACTGTGACATATAACTTTTATCAAATATTCCTCCAGTGAATTTTATCAGTGCCAGAAACAGTAGTGCTGCCACAATCTGTACTCCCAGCCTGAAAGTTGGCGAAAGTTCCTGGATGTCATCTGCCAGTGAGATACTTGCTACGAGCAGGACTGGGATGATAAAGGAATAGAGAACATTGGGTCGAACTAAACATTTTACGCCCCAAAGCTGAGACAGATAGACTCCAGCAACAAAACTGACTACTATCCCGACTCCACCGCATTTTGGGGTCGCTAAATCATGTGAGGACCGTTCATTTGGATGATCTAGGAGGCGAACGTAATAAAGAATTACCCAAGTTACGGCGAGAGAAAGAAATAGCAACCCGCCTAAGGTTGCTATCTGCAATTTGAATACTTCCCACTCACTACTCATCAGGGGTCACCTTGGTGCAAATTATTTTTTATGTTTCACGTGGAACATAAAAACAAAATTAATCATTTTCAGGCCAGACTCTACCTGCGGCAATCTCCCTTAATGCGAGCACAATTGGCCTGTTTTTGTAATTATCAACCAGAGAAACTTTCTGCTTAATAATCTGTTTAGATCTGGTTGCAGCTAAAGTAATAAGCTCAAAACGATTTTGCACTTTTTCAATACAGTCTTCTACAGTAATACGTGCCATGGTAACAACTCCATCATCAAGGTTAAAACAAGAAAATCTATTAAATATTATTATTTAAACGAAAAGAACGTAAGCGTTCAGCAGTTATAATTGCAGACAAATCAATTATCGCCTTATCCAACACATCATTAACAACCTGATAGTCATAAAAATGTGCCTGGTTAATTTCTTCTTCAGCATTAATCAACCGTTGAGCAACAACTTCATTGGAATCAGTATTACGACGACGCAACCTATCCTCTAAAACATCAAGACTTGGTGGCATAATAAAAATTGATACAAAATCATAATTATTTTTTGCTTTTAACAATTTCATTCCTTGAACATCTATGTCTAAAATAACATCAACTCCATGCCCTAAAAGAGTATCAATCGCAGCATATGAAGTGCCATAATAATTATTATGTACGGTAGCGTGTTCAATAAACTCGCCAGCATGCTGCATCTCAACAAATTTAACCACATCAATATAGTTATAATCTACTCCAGACACCTCCCCCTTACGCATGGGTCGAGTCGTGTGTGAGACCGAAACAGCGATATCTAATTTTTTTTCAAGTAACAACCGCAACAGCGTGGTCTTACCACATCCTGAAGGCGCAGAGATTACAATCAGAAAAGGTACATGATTATACGACATTTTGAATCTGCTCTCTGATCTTTTCTAGTTCATTTTTAACTTCCACCACACTTCTGGTTATCTCAAGAAGATTTGCCTTTGAACCAATAGTATTAATTTCGCGCAACATCTCCTGCACTATAAATTCGAGTTTTTTACCTTTGCGATCAGGAGATTGATCATTTATCTCAGATAAAAATTGAGTTATATGGGCGCTGAAACGAACAATTTCTTCAGAAATATCAGCTTTATCAATTAAATGAGCAACCTCTTGCGTCAGTCGAGCAGGATCTAAAAGAAATTGTTTATCGGCAATAATGGCATCTAAGCGAATATTTATTCTTTCCCGAAAAACCTCAGGCATCAAGAGAGCTTTTTCTGAAATAGACGTCATATAATCTTCCATAATTGAAAGACGGGCAATGATATCAAGAGCAAGATGCTCCCCCTCCTGCCGACGTGAGTCAAAATGTTTAGATAATGCCGCCTGTAAAAGTTGACTCAATGATTCAGAAACACAATCAATTTTGACTTGAGTTTCGGCAAAAGCATCTCTTTGCAAAAACGCACTTTGCAAGATGGACGCCTGTAATTTATCAGAACTCTGCCAGGAGAGAGCTTCCAATAAAGACTCGCCGGCCCGGCAAAAGTCAGCAACCCATAATGAATTAAAAGAACCTGTTGCATTTAACGTATCGTTATCAGTACAGGATAAAGTAGAAAATGAGAATACCACATCGACCTTTCCTCTAAGCATAACTTTCTGAACAACTTTACGAAAGGGGATCTCCAAAGCATTAAGAGAAGAAGGCAAACGAAAACGGATATCAAGATTGCGGCTGTTTACTGACTGAATAACACAACGCCATTCTCGATCATCTATAACCGAAATAGCTTCTCCATACCCAGTCATACTCGGAAGATTAGCGGCCAAGATTTTCACCTCTAACTAAATCTTCATATGACTCACGTGCTCTAATAACCGTAACAGAGGCACCATCAACCAACAACTCCGGCACACGGGATCGAGAATTATAATTTGATGACATAGAGAAACCATAGGCTCCAGCACCCATAACTGCTAACACATCATCCTTATAAAGTTCAGAAAAACCTCTATCTTTGGCGAGAAAATCACCCGATTCACAAATCGGTCCAACAATATCATACTGAAAAACATGCTCTACAACGGATTGTTGAGGAGAGACGATCTTTTCAATCTTTTGAAAGGCATTATAAAGAGAGGGCCGTACCATATCGTTCATACCAGCATCGACAATCGCAAATCTCTTCTCAGAGTTATTTTTAAGATATTGTATTTTAGTTAACATTACCGCACTGTTACCAACTATCGACCGCCCTGGCTCAAGAACTAAAGTCAGATCTAAGCCTGCAAGTACCCCAGTAAAAAGGTCAACTAATTGACTGACTTCCGGAACATCCTCGCCATCGTAATTAATACCTAGTCCACCACCGAAATCAACATAATCAAGTTTTAGCCCATGTAATTGTAACTTTTCGATTAAAGCTCTGATCCTGAGAGCCGAATCCTTAAAAGGTGAAAGATTGATTAACTGTGACCCAATATGACAATCTACTCCGACAAAATTAATATTTTTAAAATCGTTACAAGCCTGCAAATAAATTCGCTCGGCTTCGACAATAGGAATCCCGAACTTGTTCTCTTTTAATCCCGTAGAAATATAAGGGTGAGTAAGGGGATCTACGTCAGGATTTACACGTAATGCAACAGGTGCAACCAACCCCATCTCCGCAGCCGTCTGATTGACCAAAAGAAGTTCATCTTCTGACTCAACATTAAAAAAAAGAATATTATACTCTAATGCTGAACGAATCTCCGCTGCAGACTTACCAACGCCAGAATAGACAATTTTCCGACCAGCAACTCCAGCTAGTTTAGCCCGAAAGAGTTCGCCACCGGAAACTATATCGCATCCTAAACCCTGTTCCGCTAGAATTTTTAGCAGATAAACATTCGATGCCGCTTTAACTGAATAACAGACAAGATGTTTATAACCGGCAAGAGCCTGCGAATACGCCCGGCACCGAGAGAGCAAAAAAGCCTTACTGTAGACATAACAGGGTGTTCCGTATTCTGCAGCAATATCTGCAAGGGCAACATCCTCACAATAAAGATCATTACCACGAAATAAAAAAGGATCCATATAAATAAAATAAGCTGTCTTAATAAGATTAAAAGAAAAAATTATAGTATCAAAATCGACAGAGAAGACAAAACTAGAACTTAAACTAAAATATCATTGCATTTTTACAGCAATTTCAGGGGTTGAATCACTTTCATTCTTACGATCAGATGAATCAAAAGCCGTTACCCGATAATAATAAGTCCTACCACCAACCTGATTAATATCAAAAAATTCTGATTGTTCAGGAGTCAAAACCGCAATAATCTGCTCTAGACCAGAAATATCATCTCTCCGGTAAACATTATATCCAGCCAAATCAGCGGCACCGGACGGATTCCAGATTAACTGAATACCGGCTTCATAATAAAAGGCTGAAAAATTTTCAAGTTGTGCTGGCGGAGTATAATCACCTGGTGTAATATGAGCAATTTCAGAATAACTACTCTCAATTAAAGACTTTTCAATCTTTGCAACAGCAGTAATTACATACTCATAAGAGTGCCAGTCATTAAGACCTACATCAATGAAATTAGTATCACTGATAGCTTCAGGAGTAATTAATCGCCATCGTCGCTGTTCCTGCACTTCAGGTTGGCGGCGATACACTCTAAAATAGAGTTCACCAGAAAAATCTGCCGGTAAAACCGGTGCCTGCCAACTCAAATCAACAATAGAGGCAGAAGGAATCAGCTCAACCCGGGAAGGAGGAGTAATTTCAGGAAGAGCAAATAAAGCCAGCTTATTAGAAACTTCACTATGCCAACCACGGCTATTAATAGATGTTACTGAAAACACATAAATAAAATCTTTCGGAATTTTAGGTACCGGCAGATAGAAAGAAGTTCCTAATTGATAACCTGATTCGGGCTTAAACGGGTTGATCGTCAAATAATCAAAAAAACCCTCATCGCAATAACGACAGCTGTCTAAATCTTTCGGCACTTTTTTTAGTTTTACCTTAAAAGCGCCAAGATCAACGGGTTTTGTATTATCGGAATTTTTCCGTGGTAAACTCCAGGAGAGATAACGCTCCCCAGGTTTCACCACCAGACTAAGGTCGGAAATCTTCTCCGCTACAACCAGACTCGGAGGCATCGGATCCCCGCGTTTACCGCAGGCACTACAAGAAAATCCCAAACAAAGAGCCAATCCGAGATAAAGCAAAAAATAATCTTTAGTTAAAATCTTATTCACCAAGCATACCATTAAACTTAAATCCGACCCTTTTTCAAATCTCGACGCACCAATTCAATCTGCGCTCGAACCTGCTTCCGGGCCGTACCGCCAAAAAGGTTTTTAGCATCAACAG
>JAGGTT010000149.1 GCA_021163565.1 Candidatus Tharpella sp. | reverse complement strand
GCCGCCTGGAACCGGTACCGCTGATGTTGCTGGTCGGCGCGACCAATGAGATGTCTGAAGATTCCGATCTCGCGGCCCTCTATGACCGTTTTCCAGTTCGGCTCTGGTCGGACAATATTCCCGATTCCCATTTCGACCGCCTGCTCTTGCGGGGCTGGCAGCAGGAGTGTTTAAAGATTCGGGAGGGCCATCAGATAAATTTGAGCAATATTACCGACAGCAAGTCCTTAAACCGTTTGCATCAGGCTCTGAATGAGGTTGATTTCAATGCCGTGTTCCACCCTTATCACGAGGTGATTCGCCAGATTCGTTCCGAAGGAATTATCGTCAGCGACCGGCGGGCGGTTAAGCTGCTCAAGTTTGTCGGTGCCGCCGCAATCAGACAGGGCCGCCTTAAGGCTGAGTGCGAGGACTTTTGGGTTCTGCGGCATATCTGGAATAATCGGGCTCAGGCATCGGTGCTTAATGATCTGCTGCAACCTTATCTAAGTGATAAGCGGGCAGCGTCTGTATCTCTGGAGAGAGAACCCGAGGTTCTGGACGGGGAGTTAACCCAGCTTGAAAACCGGGCCCTTAATCTCCAGGGTGATATTGATCTGGCTGATTTTCTGCACCAGTGTGAGCGTTTGCGGCGTGAGCTTAAAGGGCATTCACAGGTTGAGTTAACGGCGGCTGTTCTCGCAAAACTGGAGAAGTTGATTACTGAAACATTAGAGAAATTATAGAACAGGTCTTTGAGAAAACTATGTGTAATCCTCGTAAAGTTATGATTCATGTCAATGAAACTATTGAAGCTGCCTGGCGGCAGCTGTTGACGGAGAAGGCGACCGCATCTAAGCTCCTGAGTGAGAATGCGGAGATCAGCTGTGAAATCAAGCTGGCGGAAGAGATGGGGGTAGCGGCTCTGGATGTGCTGGAGCAGGTTCTGGCCGGAGAATTTGCCGACTTTCCGGCCTGGCAAAAGGATAGCGCTGGAAATTTCTATCGTGACCTGGAAGATATCACCCTGGTTTATGATCCGAACCGGCGGCAATTTGTGTTGCGGGCCCGGCTTGAAGAGATGCTTTCAGCCGAAGCTTCCGCCGCGGCTGAAATCTGTCAGGTGACGACCGGCACCATCGCCTTTGAGGCGGTTGGCTACTACTACGATGACGGCTGGAAAGGACGAACTGAAGAGAAAGCTCTTAAGGAGGCCGCAGAACAGGCCGAAATGCGTTTCGAATACGCCCTTAAAGAACTTAAAAAAGCCCAGCCTGAGAGTGTAGCTGAACTTGAATTACGATCATCTTTAACGGCTGAGGCCCAGAGTAAGGTTGAAAAAGAGCTGGCTGAAAAACGGGCCGCTCTGCGCCTTGAGTTGCGTCATCAGCTTCAGGTTCAGCTCGCCCGCCAGCAGCAGAATGCTTTTTATGAGATCAACCGGGTCGTGGGCGAAACCTATCGCCAGACCCTCTGTCGTCTGGTGCTGGAGAATGGCGGTCGGGTTATCAGCGACCGTCAGAGTGGTTCCGTTATCGAGTTAGAGCTGGAGCTCTGTTGATGACGGGGTTATCTGCAACTACCTTTAAGGAGGATTTTCAAGATGTCAGGTAAACGTCCCTCGATTAAGATTAAATTCAAATACAATCTTGAGACTGGTGCCATTGAACAGTTTATTGTTGATGATAATGCCGCCGGAGCCAGTGAAGAGTATCATGACCGGGTCGCGCTGGCAATTGGCGATCTGCTCGCGCACCATGCCGAAATTGAAGATGCCGGACCGCGTCATCTCGCCACTCAGATATCAGATAGAAAAATATCGGCCGGGATAAAAGATCGTGAATCAGAGAAACTTGACGGGTAGCTCCATGAATTTATCTTTAAGCCGGATTATGACCGAACAGGCAGCTCAGATTGTTCCTGTCCGCATCTTGAAACACCCGAGGAAAGTCTATAGTGTCGCCTTTTCACCCGATGGTCGTTATCTGATTTCCGGCAGTGTTTCGCGGCATCTGCATCTCTGGGATCTTAAGCAGGCTGAATCAGAATATGTCACTTTCTCCGGGCACACCAAATTCGTCTGGTCGGCTTCTTTTTCACCCGATGGGAAGACCATCGCTTCGGCCTCCGGTGACGGTTGTATTTTCCTTTGGGATGTCGAAAGCCGTTCCCACTTTCGGATCATGGAGAGTCACCCGTCTGTAGTTCGCTCTCTATACGGATCCGCGTTTTCCCCTGACGGAAGATATCTGGCTGCGGCCTGTATGGACGGTAATGTTCGGCTCTGGTCAACCTGGAACCGGCATCCGGCCCGGCGTCTGGAGGGTCATAAGGGGCCGGTCTACAGTGTCTGTTTTTCCCACGACAGCCGTTTTCTCGCCTCCGGTGGAGATGATGAGATCGTGCGGATATGGGATGTTGCTAAACGTCGCGAGATTAACGTTTTCACGCGGCCCGGCTGCCGCGTAACCAGTATACTATTCTCTCGGGATGGGCGTTGGCTGGCTTATGCTTCGGTTGATAAACAGATCTATCTATCCGATCTTGCCAGCGGTGAGATTCGGATTTTGAAAGGCCATCAAGAGCTGGTATGGAATATTGATTTCTCTCCCGACAGCCGTTTCCTGATTTCTGGTTCGGATGATCAATGTGTGATTATCTGGGATGTTGAAAGTGCTTCACAGCTAAGTGTTTTAAACGGTCATCAGGGCGCGGTAAACAGTGTCGCTTTTTCCCATGACGGATGTTTTGCGGCTTCGGCTGCGGATGATAAAACGGTTATAATCTGGGATCTGAAATATCTGCAGGAGCGGCCTGAATCATACCTGAGTCTAGTCGAAAAAAAATCGGAAACCTTACGTCAAAATTATGCAGAGAATTTGTCCGCTCCGGAGCAGAGCCCGGTTTTACAGGCCCTGCTGGCGGTAGATGAATTGCTGCCGGATAATTTTTTATCGGTTTATCGCCAGCTTCTGGATCTGACGCCGAATCTTGCGATCGAAAAACAGGGTGGCGGTCACACCTATACGATCGGCGGTTATCATGGCTTAAGTTACAAAGGTCAGCTTGAGAGTCTTCTGCCGGGGGAATATCTCTATCCTGAGACTCTTTTTCTGCATCGTTTATGCAACCAGGAGGCTCTCTATTACGGTCGTGAAGGCGGCCGTCGCCAGCGCCGTCGTCTGGTCTATCTCCTGACCCAGACCGGTTTGGAAATGAGCGGTAGCAATGAATTTTTAGCTCGGACACTGACTCTGGCCCTAATTGAAAAATTACTGCCGGCTTCGGTAGAGTTGAAACACAGCTTTATCAGTGCCGACTTGACTGAGGCTCTGGATCCGGCCGCGGGTGCCGGGACTCAGCGTCTGCTGACATTTCAAGATCCTAAGCCGTTGGCCTGGCTTAAGGTGCTGGCTGCGATTACAGACCGGATCAAGTCGTGGGAGAATGAATATCTGGAGATTGAGACGATCTGGATTATCGATTCCCATGCGGTCTCTGATTGGGAGATCGAAAGCCGCAGTGATATTTCACTCTTGCGTTCAATCGGCCGGCAGGTGGCCTGGATTGTCGATCCTGTGGCAAAGGCTTCAGCCACTTCATGTATAAGTCATTCACTTTTCAGCAATTGTCACTATCTTGGTGATATCCTGCCGCAGTCATGGATGTCGGGAGGGTCTGATCATGGCCAGTCTTGATAATGCATTAGCTTGCGGAATGACCCGGGAAATATTTGCCGTTGAGCTCTGGCGCCGAAGTGCTGAGGCCTATCTGATGGCCGGAGAGCTTAGTAAATCCGGTGAATCATGGCTTAAGGCGGGCGATAAAAACCGGGCCGCGGAGCTTTTTTTTGAAAGCGGAGAGGATCTTCGGGCCGCAGAGCTTTTTTTCGACTGTAATCGTTTTGTCGAGGCTCTGAAAAGTGCCCGGCGCTGCCGGGAGAATAGTTCTGTCGAAGATTTTCCGCAACGGATTGCGGCGCAATTGGTGGCGGCTGCGGCCTGCAGCAAATCCGGCGATAAAAAGGAAACTGTCGATCTTTTGCGGGTTGCACGCGCAGAACTGGTTGAATCTGATTCTGATCTTGCACCGTTTCAGGCTGCCCAGGCATGGGAGAGTCTGGCCCGCTTCGGCTGTCGGGTTAAGCGTCCGGATCTGATTCGTTTAGGTTATGAAAAGGCTCTAGCGGTTTATGGCGCAAAGTTCAATCTGCAGCGTTTGCGTTCTGCGTATGATTACCTCAAAGCAGTTACCGGTGATCACATTCTCGAATCCGAAATTGAGCGCCGGATCGCAGAATATAGGCATGAATTCACAAAGGTACCCACAACTCACAAGTGAAAAAAATTATGGTAAAGCATACATTATCAAAAGATTCTGTTCGGCCCCTGACTACGCTGGAGTCGGCCTTGAAGGTTCCGCTTAAAAAAAGTGAACCGCAGGATTTAAGTTCAGCCTACTGTCTTATTGCCGGGGATTTATTCCCATTGGTGGGGCGTTTTTTAGCCCGGCATGAACTGAACTTTATGGTTGCCTCTCTGCGTTTAGAAAATGACCGGGACCAGTATCTTATCCTGCTGAACGGCAAGGGGCAGAATCCTGGTTTAATTCCCGGTTTTATTCTGGCCTATATAAAAGGTCTGCCATCCTGTTATGTTTTTCAAGGTTTTGCGGCCCCGGAAAAAAATCTCCTCTTTC
>JAGGTT010000134.1 GCA_021163565.1 Candidatus Tharpella sp. | reverse complement strand
GGGCCTGATCATAATTCAGGCCTTTATAGAGATCCTGATCGACCTGGTTATAATTGTAGAATAGCTCGGCATCGAGATTGTCATTGAACTTCTGACTGACACCCAACGTGATATGATTACGACCACCGACTTCACCTGCACCTTTCCATTTATCAGCTTTGGTGTAAGAGCCGGAGAGAAAGAATTTACTCTGATTAAACAAAAGACCGGAATCGAGACGAAAAAAACTGCGCCTCAGTGAATCCGGACCGAAACTCTGTTCCAATTGCAGAGTGAAATCGTCAGCTGGCTTGGCATAGCTTAAAGCGATGGCCCCGCCACGATTGCCAATACCGCCGCATAGGGCCGCCGGAGTCGCACCGCGATAAAGCTTAACCGCCGCCATATTTTCAAGATCGTAGATATAATCCCTGGGCCCGACACTCATTATGCCATAGTTTGGGATACCTTCGACGCTGAAGCCGGTGAACATGCTTTTAATCCCACGCAGCCGCATCTCAGCTCCGCCGATACCGGTAGGATCAGTAAGTTCCGGGTTGAGGCCCGGAAGTATGGAAAGGGCTTGATAGACGCTGCTCATGCCGCCAACCCCTACCAGTTTCAGACCCTCTGATGTAATCTCACTGCCGGAATAGAGCCGATCTTCCATCTGCTTGGTTGGATTGATGGAACAAGCTTCAACCGTAATCTGTTCCAGCCTGGTTACGCCCACCTCATTGTTTGTGTCATTTGCAAAGCATATACTTGAACTGAGCAATAAAAAAAACAGACCCCGGAACAATAGTCGTAAACGATAATATAATTTTATGGTCATACAAGCTGACTCCTGAGATGCCGATAAAGAGGGTTACTCTGGAAAACAAAAAAACCACGAAAGCCGGTAGCTCACATACTGTGAACCAGCCGACCTTCGTGGTCGCAGATTACCCTGTAAATCGTATCTTTAAAAAAGTTGCTTGATAGAAAAACTGTTTTCTCAACCTTCTTGGCTGAGACTTCACACTATATGGAAACCAATCTCCACATAAATAAAAAGGCTGAAAAAGTCAACAGTTTTTCTTTTAATATGCTTTTACGATAATCTCAGTTACTAATTATTTTTACTGGCCTTTTGGGGGCCGGTTTTTTATTCTTTGATCAGCATGGTTGCCGGATCGAGTGCGAGTGCCTGGGTAGAGATCGAACCGCTGCCTTTCAAGACGTTAAGTTTGATCTCATTGTCCTCGGGCTCAAGTTTGATAGCGACATCGAGCAGATCAGAGAACTCACTGATCTGGATCGGCATACCTTCACTATCGGGTTCTTCATGGCGATGGCTGCGAACCGTGAACCAGATGTGTGAATTAAATTTTTCCGAGAGATCTTTCAAGGCATGCAGATCAGTACGCTTGAGTTGATCATTGAAAGGGAGACCGTCAATTAATATCATCTGCGGGTGAAATATATCCTGATCCGCAAGCTCAGTTAAACGCTCGTCCAGGCGGGGAACGCTGAAACCGTCGATATTGAACGTCATAATAAAACGTTGCGGCAACAATTCATTCCAGAGATCATCAATCTTGTCGATCTTGTAGTGGGTGCCGATGTTATTGAAAACCTCTTTATACCAGAGGCTGACTTTCCGAACCGGATCACCCAGGCTGATATGCAAGACGTTGTCACCTCGCAGCAGGGAGTTCAGGGAAAGCTGAACCAAGAGAGCAGTTTTGCCGACTCCGGCCCGGGCGACCACGGCTCCGAGACCGCCTTCGGGTAGTATATAACCATTTTCATCGCTGACCGCTCTTAGAGGGTTGCGCATCATCAAATCTTTTTTTAGCATTGTAAAACTCCTTTCCTTAAGGTAGATTACCTGGGCACCTGAGGCTGATGTGCTCATTAAGCCGCGCCTTTTTTACTCTCTTCGTCTCTCTTCTTCTGTAACTCTTCCGTAATACTCTTGGGTACCTGTTTGTAGCTGGCAAACTCCATAGTGAACTGGGCTTTACCCTGGGTGCTGGAACGGAGGATGGTCGAGTAACCGAACATCTCGGCTAAAGGTACCTGGCTTTCGATGACACACATCGGGCCCTCTTCCTGAGCTCCGAGAATTGTGCCGCGGCGCTGGTTGATGGTTCCCATAACCGTGCCCTGAAATTCAGTCGGGGTTTCGATGACGACTTTCATGATTGGTTCATGGATGACCGGTTTTGCTTTTCTGTAGGCTTCCAGGAAGGCACCGCGGGCGGCTGCCTGGAAGGCCATCTCCGAGGAGTCGACCGCATGTGATGCGCCATCGTTGATTTCAACTTTGATTCCGGTAACCGGAAATTCCATCAGGGCGCCTTTTGTTAGACCGGCTTTGAAACCTTTCTCGCAGGAGGAGATAAACTGAGTTGGAATCGAACCCCCGGTAATCTTATTGATGAATTCGAAGTCACCATCGGCGAAAGGTTCGATATAACCGGCAACCCGACCGTATTGACCGGAGCCCCCGGTCTGTTTTTTGTGGGTGTAGTTGAAGTCGGCCCTTTTGGTAATGGTCTCACGATAGGCTACCCGGGGCTGCCCGGTGGCGACTTCAGCACCGTATTCGCGCTGCATGCGCTCGACATAGACCTCAAGGTGAAGTTCACCCATACCCTCAATAATGGTTTCATTGGTCTCATCGTCAACATAAGTCCGGAAGGTTGGGTCCTCTTTCGAGAAGCGGTTTAAAGCTTTCGACATGTTGATCTGGGACTTGTTGTCTTTCGGAATGATGGCTAAAGATATAACCGGATTGGGAACAAACATCGAGGTCATCGAATAATTTAGTTTGGGGTCGGCAAAGGTGTCGCCGGAGGCACAGTCAATGCCGAAAAGAGCCCCGATATAGCCGGCCTGAATCTCGCTGATATCCTCCATCTGGTTGGAGTGCATCTGCACCAGGCGGCCGATTTTGATCTTTTTCCCGCTCCTGGTGTTTATCAGGGTATCACCTTTTGTAAGTGTTCCTTGATAAACCCGAATATATGTGAGCTGGCCGTACTGCCCGTCTTCGAGTTTGAAGGCTAAAGCGACGGTCGGGTCAGCAGCACTGCTGCCGAGCACTATTTCATCTTCGTCCTGATCCAGATCGAGGGCAATATTAATGACTTCAGAGGGGTCGGGCAGAAGCTGGGTGGCGGCATCCATAAGTGGTTGCACCCCTTTATTTTTATAGGCTGAACCCATGTAGACCGGAGTAACCTTACGGGCCAGAACCCCTTTGCGCATAGCCTCTAAAATCATCTCGGCGGTAACCTCCTGTTCTTCCAGGAAAGCCTCGGCGAGATCATCACAGAAATTGGAGGCCATTTCAATCAGCTCTTCACGTTTCTCTTCGGCTTTGTCAACGAGTTCAGCCGGAATCTCTTCAGTTCTCAATATTTCGCCGTTGTCGCCGTCGAAGTAGATAGCTTTCATCGAAGCCAGATCAACCACTCCTTCATGCTCGACTTCAAGGCCGATGGGCAGCTGCATGGCAATGGCGTTGTGGCCGAGTTTCTCTCGCAACTGGTCGATAACCCTTTCCGGATTGGCCCCGCTGCGGTCACATTTATTGATGAAGGCGATACAGGGAACGTTGTAGCGTTTCATCTGCTGGTCAACCGTGATCGACTGGGACTGAACGCCACCGACTGAACAGAGAACTAAAATTGCACCGTCAAGTACCCGGAGAGAGCGTTCCACTTCAATCGTGAAGTCAACGTGGCCCGGAGTGTCAATAATATTGATTTCATGATCATTCCACTTGCAGAATGTCGCCGCAGAAGCAATCGTAATGCCGCGCTCTTTTTCGAGTTCCATCGAGTCCATAACCGCCCCGATGCCGTCTTTTCCTTTAACATCGTGGATCGCATGAATCTTGTTGGTATAAAACAAAATTCTTTCAGTCAGTGTGGTTTTGCCCGAGTCGATGTGGGCGCTGATCCCGATATTACGTATTTTGTTCAATTCCTTACTCATCTTTTTTTCACCTTTGACGCTTCGTGTTGTGGACTCCCATTTCTGTTTTGTCCGTTTGAAACTGTTACGCTTGTATAAATCGTTGCAATTTTAGAATTACAACAAAAATAGCGCCCGCAATCGATATCAATGATTGTGGGCGGCCTTAAAGTAACCATAATCTGTTTATTATGTTATTCGTTGCTATAATAACTTAAGGATAATGGTGTGCCGGCCTGAAGAAATCACTGCCAACCGGGCTTTCCCCGAACCTTT
Source organism: Candidatus Tharpella sp. (assembly GCA_021163565.1). Classification (GTDB taxonomy): domain Bacteria; phylum Desulfobacterota; class Anaeroferrophillalia; order Anaeroferrophillales; family Tharpellaceae; genus Tharpella. The sequence goes on along the minus strand of JAGGTT010000134.1, from coordinate 1,215 downwards.
TACTAAGGTCAAACCGGAGAAGCACGCGGCCTATACTCCAAAAAAATATAAATTGCAAGAAGAAAGTCCTGAAAAAATACAATTTTTCAGGAAATTACAGCCGAGAATTTAGCTCCTGCAATCAGCGGAGATCACACTGTCAGAGTGCCGAACGCAGTTGAGTTCATTTCCACATAGTTGTCATTTGCGCAGAAAATTAGAGATGCCCGGAACCAGCCGGCTGTTGATAACGAGAAAGAGCCGGTCGCCGGGAAAAACCCGGTCATCACCACGGGGCAAAGTGAACTTTTCACTATTTTCATGGAGAATCCCGGCAAAAACGCAATCATGGGAGAAGGCCTTATGTTGCGAAAGTTCGCTGATACTGATGCCTTCAGCCGAGCCTTTTCCCGGATATTTAACCATGACCAGCAGTGTGTCAAACTTGATCTGGGAGATGATCTGAATATCCGGATTATCCAGTTCCATGATGATTTTATTCTGGAAAAGTTCGATCATATTGCAGACAGTCGTGACTCCGGCGAAACGGTAAGCTTCGGCATAATCAGGGTGGCGCATTTTGGCCATAATCCTGGGTACTCCGAAACTGTGGGCGAGCAGGGAAAAGGCAAGATTGTCGATATCCTTATAGAGAGTGCCGATAGCAACATCAGCTCTTTCGATGCCGGCTTCTTTCAGAGTGAGAATGTCGGTAGCCTCACCGTTGAGAGAGATAATGCCGGTTTCAGCATAAAGTTTTTCACAGCGGGCCTGATCGTGATCGATAATAACAACATCATCTTTTCGGTTGGCCAGCATCTGTCCGACGTGGGAGCCACCAACACCGCCCCCGGCAATTACAATATACATGGCGATTTCCTTAAGGCTTAAGGTTTAAGGTTTTTCAGCTACTTTATTGCAGGTTATTCGCTATACAATTTCCGATAGTTAAGTGGTTTATCTTCGGGCTAAACGGGCAAAAAGAACAAAAATCGGTAGAACCTCAAGTCGGCCGGCCAGCATCCCGAAGATATAGCATACCTTGACGGCTGCGGGAAAAGCGGCAAGCTCCGGGGTTGAGAAAAAAAACGGGCCCATATTGCTGACCGCGGAAAGCATGCCGGAGAGTGCCTGGTAACCGTCAAGATTGGTGCAGGACAGAGTTATGGCGGTGCCGAGCCAGATCAGCGCAATCCAGGCGAAAAGCAGGGCGCAGATTCGTTTTATTTCCTTCGG
>JAGGTT010000033.1 GCA_021163565.1 Candidatus Tharpella sp. | reverse complement strand
GTTTCAGGTTTGATAAAGCGGGCCAGAGCGGCGGTAAATGAGACGGCGACAACCATACGAATGATTTGCAGGATGGTTCCCTGAGCTCCAATCGCGACAAAAAGCAGGACATCTTCGAAAAGAGAGTGGTTTAAGGATAGGAAAGTGATTATCAGAATCATTTCTCGCTGGGTCAGTTTACCGTCCCGGCCATATTTGATGATCATTCCGGCACCATAAGCAAGGCCTAAGGTCATGCCCACCAGCAGCGGCAGAGCTCCGGCTCCAGAGATCCCGATCACGGAAACCACTTTTTCGAGCCGGCGTGAAACCTTCTCAAGAATTTTTAACTCTTCGAGAAACTGCATGGCTACCATCAGGGGGATGACAATGATAGCGATTTGTAAAACCTGACGTCCGGCTCCGGTTAAACCCTCACCAATAATAATCAGAAGAGTGGAAATATCCATATCAGACCCAAAAATAATTGAGTCCGGCGGCCAGGAGAAAGCCGACTCCGAGACGCAGGAGAATAAAAGGCCAGGCCTTGACGCCTGCCATACGGCTGACAGCCGCTTCGATCGGCAGGCTGTGTGATATCAGTAGCAAGAGAGCAAACACCGTGATCTGTTTCGAGCTCAACTGGAGTGGGGTAACGGCTCCGATAGCCGCGTAGAGATTTAAAATATTGCCGAGAACCACCCCCATTACCGCCTCACCGGGCAGCCCGATAAACTCCATTAAAGGTCGAAAAATCCTGCCGATGATTTCCAGCGCCGGGGTTTTCCCGAGCAGGGTAATGATCAAATAAACCGGGACGACAATCAGAGCCAGGGTTCGGGTTGTCTGGAGTCCGCTCTTTAATCCCCGGCCTAAAATTCCAAAAAACACAAGCAAATCCTGTGGATAGTAAAGTCGCTAAAGATTATTCTCAATAGTGAATATCGTAATCTCATCATTATGAACCGGACTTCAGTCTAACAGGAGTCAGATTGAGATGGCAAGTAAAGAATGGCAGCGCCAGGTTTTTGATCTGAATTTAAGCAATATGATAGTGACAAGAGCATGGTGTTTGTGTTATTCTGAAAGGTTCATTTTATAGAGATGGCTTGCTAATGATTGTTTGATATTACGAGGCTTAAATTGCTGATAACTGATATGACAATGCCTGAATTTGTTGCCGCGTTGAAAGGGAGTCAGACTATTTTTCTACCTTTTGGTTCAACCGAGGAGCACGGCCGGCATCTGCCGCTTGATACTGATACTATGCAGGTTTATGCAACGGTCGCAGCGGCTGCGGTACTTCATCAAACCTTTGTCGCGCCGCCGGTTCATTATGGTATTTGTCGCAGTACTTCAGAACATCCCGGCACCGTGACGCTCTCTTCGGATACGTTCCGGGCGCTGGTGCGTGATTTAGTCAGAGGGTTTTACGGTCAAGGTCTGCGAAATTTTATTCTGATCTCGGGTCACGCCGGCAAAACTCATATCGGGGCACTGATTGAGGTGGGTGAGGAGATGCTGAAAGAATTCTCTGATATCCGTCTGGCAGTTATCAATGAGTACGATTTCTGCTATCAAGCCGGGAGCGGAATAATTGAGGTTGAAGGTGATTCTCATGCCGGTGAAGTTGAGACTTCCAGGATTCAGTATCTTTTTCCTGAGCTTGTAAAAGGTTCTTCCAAACGGGAATTTCCAGATTTTCCTGAATATATTCTGGTTCGTAATAAGCGTTCGTACTGGCCCGGTGGTGTCTGGGGTGACCCGGCCTTTGCCTCTCGGGAGAAAGGCGAGAAGCTCTGCCGGCTTACGGCCGCGGCTCTGGCCGGATTCGTCAAGGAATTCGAAAGTTTTATAGAGCGCTGACATAGACTGTTAGATATGGTTGTATGATATCTATTAATTCTTTATATTAAACTAGTTAACAGCTTATTCTAAACAAAAACTTTAGGTATTGATAGTAGTTAAAAATTATGCGATTAATTGATTCACATTGTCACTTAAATTTAAGTGACTTCAACGAAGATGTCGCGGGCACGGTAACCCGGGCTCAAGCTGCCGGAGTCGAGAAGATGGTGGTTGTCGGTACGGATCTGGCGGATTCAATCAGAGCTTTGGAGCTTGCGCATCAATATCCGGCTGTTTTTGCCACTATCGGCATCCATCCTCACAACACGCAGAGCGGATGTGATGCTGCGTATGAGCGTCTGCGGACTCTGGCTGGAGATAGCCGGGTCGTAGCTTATGGTGAGATCGGTCTGGATTTTTATCGTGATCACTCACCGCGACCGGTACAGCGGCGGGAGTTTGCCCGCCAGCTTAATCTCGCCGGTGAACTGGAGTTGCCGGTAATTATCCATGATCGTGATGCTCATCAAGAGGTTTACGATATTATCTGCGCCGAAAAAGGGTATCTTCACGGCGGGGTTATTCATTGCTTTTCCGCCGATTATGCCTGGGCCAGGCGTTTTGTCGATTTAGGTTTTGTTATATCTATTCCCGGAACCGTTACTTTTCCCCGTAGCCATATGCAGCAGGAGGTTGCCCGGAAACTCAGCCTTGATGATCTGCTGATAGAAACTGATGCTCCTTTTTTGACACCGGTTCCATATCGTGGTAAACGTAATGAACCGGCTCATGTTCAGTATGTTGCCCGGGAGATTGCGTCATTACGCAATCTTGATCCGGAAACGTTTGCCGCAGCCACAAGTCAAAATTGTGAAAGAGTTTTTAAGCTGCAGGGTTGACATATTATTATACTGAGATTAAGCTTGAATTTTTTACCTGACATCGGGATTTATTGATGAATAACTCTTTAGAAAACTTCTACCGCCGATTTTTACTTATATTGCTGGTTCTGTTACTTTTTACGGTATTTCCGGTTATGGCTGCTTCTGCGCAAGAGGTATCTTCAGCGGTCGGGGAAAAATCAACCCCTCAAAAAAGTCAGACCTTAAAAAAGAGTGAACAGGAGAAAATCCTTGCCCGGATCCGGCAGAAATATAGCCGTAAACAGGCTTTTTCCGGTAGTTTTCACCAGAAGACTATCTATGCCGACAGCGATGAGACTACTTTGAGCCTGGGCCGGATCTGGATTAAGGGGCCGGATAAGATGCGCTGGGAGTATCAAAGTCCGGAGCAGCAGATTTTGGTCTCCGACGGTAAAACCATCTGGTACTACACTCCTGATCTGAATCAGGTGATGGTTGGCAAGGTCGAAGATATTAGAGAGGCCCGGGTTCTGGTCAACCTGCTGGCAAAACTGCAGCTTAAGCAAAAAGGTTTTCGCCTGGATCTGCGACGAAGCAATGATCTGATTACGGTGGCACTAACCCCGTTGTCTGATGATAAGGCGCCGCCTTTTCAGAGTATGGCAATGATTTTTTCCACTGCGGATTATACTTTGCAAGAGACCCGGATGGAGGATCTGTTTGCCAATAAAATTGTTATCACCTACACTTGGGAAAGCACTTCTCATCCGGCTCTACCGGGAGTTGAATTCAGCTTTACTCCGCCGTCAGGGTGTGACATCATGCCGTTGGGACGATAGTTTTTTTATTGCATAGTGGAAAACAGGTTGACTTATTGACTTTAGTTATTTAATTACGCCATAGTTGTTATCTATTTTTTATTTGTAATTTTAAGGAGAAAAGATGCCCTGGGAATATAATGGAGACGAAGGCAACAAGAAACAGCCGGCTGACATTGAAGATATTATCAAGAAAGTCTTCAAGCGGGCTGAAAAAGGTATGGCTAACGGACCTCCGGGAGGACCGTTGCTGTTGATCGTAATCCTTCTGGTTGGTTGGCTGGCAACTGGATTTTATATCGTGGCCCCGGATGAACTCGGGGTGGTAAAACGTTTCGGCGAGGCCATCTATACGACTAAATCCGGCCCCCATTGGCACCTGCCGAAGCCCATAGAAACAGTTTTAAAACCCAAAGTCACTCAGGTGAAACGCTTGGAGATCGGCTTTCGTACGGTATCTTCCGGATCGCCGGCGCGTTATCAGCTGGTTCCGCGTGAATCGATGATGCTGACCGGAGATGAAAATATTGTTAATGCTCAATTTATCGTCCAATATCGCATTGATGATCCTATCGCCTACCTCTTTAATATTAATAACCAAACCGAGACCGTACGCGTGGCCACCGAGGCGGCAATGCGTGAGGTGATCGGTAAAAATGATATCGATACAGTGTTAACCACTGGTAAAAATAAGGTGCAGCAGGATTGTGAGAGCCGGCTGCAGGAGATTCTGAACAGTTATAAATCAGGGGTGACAATTGTTGCTGTTCAGCTTCAGGATGTTCATCCGCCGAAACAGGTTATCCAGTCATTTCAGGATGTTGCCAGTGCAAAAGAGAATAAAATCCGGATGATTAATGAAGCTGAAGGTTACAGTAATGAGATTCTGCCTAAAGCGCACGGTAAAGCCGCGCAGATGACCAACCAGGCTCAAGCTTACAAAGCGGAACTGGTCAACCAGGCAACCGGTGAAGCAAACCGTTTTCTCGCCAACCTGAAAGCCTATAAAGTAGCTCCTGATATTACCCGGATTCGGATGAAGCTGGAGATGATGGAAGGGGTACTCGGAGATATCGATAAGATCATTATTGATCCTAAGGTGAGTCGCTCATTATTGCCGTTGCTGCCACTGTCAGCCAGCTCGCAGAACACGCCACAACCGGCCTTGACCGGGTCGCAATCTCAGGTCGGGAGGGTTAAATAATGAAAATAGCTAAATTAGGGTTGATTGTTTTAGTCGTTATTGCAGTTTTTATCTATAACAGTTTGTTTATCGTTGATCAGACACAGCAGGCCATGGTGCTTCAGCTCGGTAAACCGGTGAAAGTTGTTAAGGATCCGGGGTTGCAGATGAAACTTCCTTTCCTGCAGCAGGTAACCTTTTTTGACCGTCGCCTTTTACATTATGATGCGGCTCCGGCTGAAATCATTACTAGTGACAAGAAAAACCTGGTTATTGATAATTATTCAAAATGGAGAATTGTTGATCCGCTTAAATTTTTTCAGTCAGTAAGGACAGAAGCCGGCGCCCAGTCGCGGCTTGATGACATCATCTACTCAAAGCTTCGGGTTGAGTTAGGTAAAGAGACTCTGATTGATATCGTTTCCAAAGTTCGGGAAGAGATTATGCATCTCGTAACTATCCAGAGCAACGAAGGCGCCGCCGCATACGGTATTGAAGTACTTGATGTCCGAATTAAAGCGGCGGATCTGCCCCGGGAAAATGAAAAACATGTTTTTACCAGGATGCAGGCCGAACG
>JAGGTT010000121.1 GCA_021163565.1 Candidatus Tharpella sp. | reverse complement strand
GCATTATCATCGCCGTCGCCCATCGACAATTTGTTGAAATGGGTGCCCAAACTCTCCACTCCTTGGGAAAATCCGAACACGTACTCTATGATCTGAAATATATTCTCAAACAAGAAGAGAGCGACATCCGCCTTTAGTCCTGCTTCAGGGTTGAAGGGTTAATATTGCTAACAAATAATGTAAATAAACTTAAATTGGCACCGTCGTAGTTCGGGCAGGTCTGGAAATTGCCCAACGCGATGAACTGGTCGAAAAGAGTGGCTATCAGGTTTTCGATTACAATGAATAATAATTTAATTGGGAATTTATGAATTTAACAGTGATTGGAACCGGCTATGTTGGTCTTGTTAGTGGGGCATGTTTTGCCGAAATGGGTAACCGGATTATTTGTGTTGATGTTGATCAGCAAAAAATAGAAGTGCTCAAACAGGGTAAATTGCCGCTTTATGAGCCCGGTCTTGAGGTGATTGTAAAAAGAAACCTGGACGAGAAGAGGTTGGCCTTTACAACCCGGCTGTCAGACACCATAAAAGAGACAAATATCTTTCTTATTGCGGTGGGAACTCCGCCCGACGAAGATGGTGCCGCCGACCTTCAATACGTATTGAAGGTTGCCAGGGAGATCGGCAGTCTGATCAGTGAATATTCCGTTGTCGTCAATAAATCGACGGTGCCGGTCGGAACCGCAGACAAAGTGCGTGCCGCGATTCAGGAAGAGCTGGACAAACGTCAGGTCACAGTTGATTTTGATGTGGTCAGCAACCCGGAGTTTCTGAAAGAGGGGAACGCGATCGATGATTTTATGAAGCCGGACCGAATTATAATCGGTACGGAAAGTCAGCGGGCCCAGGATATTATGCTGCAGCTCTATGCCCCGTTTAACCGTAACCATGAGCGGACACTCTTTATGGGGGTTCGCGATGCGGAGATGACCAAGTATGCGGCAAATTCCATGCTTGCGACCAAAATCTCTTTCATTAACGAAATCTCCAATCTCTGTGAACTGATGGATGTCGACGTTGAGAATGTCCGCCGGGGAATCGGTTCCGATGCCCGGATCGGCTTCTCCTTCATCTATCCCGGTTGCGGCTATGGCGGATCATGTTTTCCTAAAGACGTACAAGCTCTGATTCGCATGGCGCATGATCACGGCTTTACGCCGGAGGTTCTGCAGTCGGTGGAAAAACGTAATCAGCAGCAGAAACGCTGGTTCAGCCGACAGTTGGAAAAACGTTTCGGCCGGAATCTGGCAGGAAAAAGTTTCGGCATCTGGGGGTTAGCATTTAAACCGGGAACCGATGACGTTCGCGAAGCGCCGGCAATGACTTTGCTTGCTGATTTAATCGCCGCTAAAGCCCGAGTGCTGGCTTATGATCCGATTGCCATGGAGACCGCGACCAGAGAACTGCCGGCAGCATGGCTTGAGTCCGGGCAGTTGCGCTTGGTCAACAACCAGTATGAGGCGTTAGTGGGAGTCGATGCCCTGCTCCTGGTTACGGAATGGAAACCGTTTTGCAATCCTGATCTCGAAGCGATGCGCCGCACCATGAAGCAGACCATAATTTTTGATGGCCGAAACCAGTATGAACCGGAATATATTCGCAGTGAAGGTTTCGAGTATTTTGGTGTCGGCCGAGTAAAAAAGTAACGTATGAAACCATGATAATTCACATGTCCGGCCCTCATCCGCCGCTTCCAACACATCGCAACGGGCCCTGTTCCGCATCCTCGGCCACAAAATCGCTGAATATGAAAAACTCCAAATAGAAATTGAAACCATGCGCCGGGAAGTTGACAACCAACTTAATGCAAGTAAATTGTCAAGGATAAAGATTTGACCCCCGGCCCATCTCTTACAGCTTAAAACTTAAAACTATAATCCAATGCAATACGAAACCAAAAAACGCTCTATTTTCAAAGCAATCTCCTGGCGTACCTGGGCAACAGTAACCACAGCGATAATTGTTTTCATTTTTACCGGTGAATTCGCCTTGGCGATAACCATTGGTTTTCTTGAAGTTATCGCCAAAATGATACTTTACTTTTTTCACGAACGGCTCTGGCAAAAAATTAATTACGGTAAAAAGGAAATTCCATCTTTTATTATCTGGTTCACCGGGCTCCCGGCCTCCGGCAAAAAAGCTCTGGCTGATGCGGTTTACCAACAGCTACACAAAGAGAAACTGAAGGTCGAACGCCTCGATAGCCTGGATGTGCGGCCGCTGTTTCCCGAAACCGGTTTTTCCCCAACAGAGGTTGACCGTCACGTCAAGCGCACCGGCCATCTCTGCGCCATGTTGGAAAAAAACGGGGTCATTGTGGTAGCCTCCTTTGTTTCACCCTATCAACAAAGCCGCGATTTTGTCCGCAACCAGGCCACAAATTTCGTCGAAGTTTATATGAAAACTACCGTTGAGGCCTGCCAACAAAGAGACACAAAAGGCCACTACGCCAAAGCACAACAAGGAGAATATCATTATTTCCCCGGAGTTGATGTTGAATATGAAAAACCGCTCCAACCTGAAATCACCATTGAGGTTGATAAAGCAACAATTGAAGAATCAACCCAGCAGATCATTTGTTATCTGAAGGAAAATTTTATCAACGAAAAATAGATTAAATTACTGGCTGTACTTGTAAAAAGTCACTTAACCGTAAAAAAGAGATAAAATCTAAGGATTGAATTGAAGTTAACTCATCTAAAACAACTTGAAGCCGAAAGTATTCATATTATACGCGAAGTCGTTGCTGAATTTGAAAATCCGGTGATGCTTTATTCAATTGGCAAAGACTCTTCGGTAATGTTGCATCTGGCGCGTAAAGCTTTCTTCCCGGCAACTCTGCCGTTCCCCCTGATGCATATCGACACCACCTGGAAATTCCGTGAGATGATCGAGTTTCGTCAGAAAATGGTTGATAAATACGGTTTCAACCTTTTAGTCTACACCAACCAAGATGGGGTAAAGCAGGGGATATCTCCATTCAAACACGGATCAGCCCGCTATACCGATATTATGAAGACTGAGGGCCTGAAACAGGCTCTGGATAAATATAAGTTTGACGCCGCTTTAGGCGGTGCCCGCCGCGATGAAGAGAAATCCCGAGCCAAAGAACGAATCTTTTCATTCAGAACGAAAGATCACTGCTGGGATCCTAAAAACCAGCGACCGGAATTATGGAACCTCTACAATGCCAGAGTCAACCCCGAAGAGAGTATCAGGGCTTTTCCGCTCTCAAATTGGACCGAGCTTGATATTTGGCAATATATCTATCTCGAAAAAATTCCGATTGTACCCCTTTACTACTCAACAGAACGCCCGGTTGTCAAACGCGACGACATGTTAATTCTCGTTGATGACGACCGTCTCGAACTGCTTCCCGGCGAAAAGATAGAAATCAAATCAGTTCGCTTCCGCACCCTTGGTTGTTATCCTCTGACCGGTGCAGTCGAGTCAACCGCCGCAACTCTGCCGGAGATTATCCAGGAGATGCTCCTAACCAAAACCAGTGAGCGACAGGGACGCCTAATCGATCATGATCAGTCCGGCTCCATGGAAAAGAAAAAACAGGAGGGTTATTTCTAATGGCCCATCAATCAAATCTAATCGCCGAAGATATCCACTCCTACCTCAAAGCCCAGGAAGAAAAAGATATGCTTCGTTTCATCACCTGCGGCAGCGTTGATGACGGTAAAAGCACCCTGATAGGCCGACTGCTCTGGGATACAAAGCTGATCTTCGAAGATCAGCTGGCGGCGTTGAAAGTCGACAGCAAAAGGGTCGGCACTCAGGGCGATGAGATCGATTACGCCCTCCTTTTAGACGGCCTTCAGGCCGAACGCGAACAGGGAATTACCATCGATGTTGCCTACCGGTTTTTTTCTACTGACAAACGTAAATTCATTGTTGCCGATACCCCGGGCCATGAACAATATACCCGCAATATGGTTACCGGCGCCTCAACTGCCGAAGTTGCAATTATATTAATCGACGCGCGCAAAGGAATTCTCACCCAGACTAAACGACACAGCTACCTGGTATCTTTAGTCGGAATCAAAAATGTGTTGGTTGCGATTAATAAAATGGACCTGGTTGATTACAGTCAGGAACGTTTCGAAACGATTCGGAAAGAATACATCGAATTTGCCAAAGAATTAAATTTCAAGCAAATCACCAGTATCCCGATCTCCGCTTTAAAGGGCGACAATATTCTTCAACCTAGCTCTCAAACCACCTGGTATCAGGGAACCCCTCTCCTGCATTATCTCGAAACTGTCAAAATTGCCGACGATACTACTCAAAAACCTTTCCGTATGCGGATCCAATGGGTTAATCGTCCCAATCTTGATTTTCGCGGTTTCTGCGGCACCATCGCTTCGGGCATCGTTCATCCCGGTGATGAAGTCGTAGTACCATCATCCGGACAATCTGGCCGCATCTCCCGAATTGTCACAATGGATGGCGACTTGGCTGAAGCTTTTGCCGGCCAAGCCATAACCCTCTGCCTGGAAGATGAAATCGATATTAGTCGCGGCGATATGCTGACCACTCTTCTGGCCCGGCCCAACCATGCCGACCAATTTCAGGCAAGACTTGTCTGGCTCCATGAAGATGAATTACTTCCCGGTCGCAGCTACCTCTTAAAAGCCGGATCCACAACCACCCCGGCCCAGGTCAGCACTCTAAAACATAAGGTAAATGTCAACACCCTGCAATTGGAGCCCGGCAAAACCCTAAAAATGAATGAGGTTGGAATCTGCAATATCAGCACCACCAAGGCCATCTCTTTCGATTCCTATAGCACCAATCGACACACCGGCAACTTCATTCTCATCGACCGTTTTACCAATGCCACCGTTGGCGCAGGAATGATCGACTTCCCTCTGCGCCGCGCCACCAATATCCACTGGCAATCAATTACCATCGACAAACAGAGCCGCTCCGCTCTCAAAGATCAGAAGCCCTGCGTTCTCTGGTTTACCGGCCTCTCCGGTTCCGGCAAATCAACCATCGCCAATCTGGTGGAGAAAAAGCTTCACTCCCTGGGAAAACACACCTATCTTCTCGATGGAGATAACATCCGCCACGGCTTAAACCGTGATCTCGGCTTCACCGATGCTGACCGAGTCGAAAACATTCGCCGCATCGCCGAAACCGCCAAACTCTTCGTCGATGCCGGACTCATCGTCTTAACCGCAT
>JAGGTT010000151.1 GCA_021163565.1 Candidatus Tharpella sp. | reverse complement strand
TCTCCACTTCAATCAATCGTCTTCGGGCCAGCACCGTATAAAATTCTTTTTTACTGGCGAAAACAATATCTTTGCGTATCTGTTGCAAATTGTCATTGGCCGCTTCCAGGTTGCTGTGACCAGCAGCAATAGCTCCGCCGGTATTGCCGAAATCATAGATCAATTGCGAGGCCCTGATCGAAGCATTACTGACTATATCTTCATCGTCCGGTTCAAGATTATCGATATACTGCCGACCAACTCCAGTCTCGACCGAGAGATGAGGCAGATAGCCGGATCGGGCCTGGGTCAGGAGACCCTGTTTTCGGTACTTCTGCTGTTGGGCGATATTAATTTGAGGATTATTTTTCTGGGCAATTTTGATAACGGTTTTTAAATCAAGCTCAAGCTCTTGGGCCAAAGCCTGCCCCACAGTGAGCCAGGAACCTGACAGATAAATACAGAGGCAGAAAAAAAGGGAGAGAATTTTAGACATGTTGGTAGTCCTTGTTTTGTTCTAAGCGGAACGGCAAGATAGAGCCGGCAGGGTTGTCACCAGTTCCTCTCTCTAATTATGATGGAAACCATACTTAAAATATTTTATTACACCAGATTTAATTATATATCCATCTTTTTATTGTTTTTATAACTTTGTAAAATGAGTCTTATTTGTACGGCAAATTAACAATAAATCCATTACCGACTCAGGTACATAACGAATAAAAGATCTTGCCAAGATAGGGTGAAAACTCAATAAAAACATTTGCTTAATGCAGAAAAATATCCCTAAAAAAATGAAGGTCGGGGCTGACAGCAGAGAAAAAACGGGGCAAAGCAACAATGATTGCCATGCCCCGTAGATGGTAAATGGCGGATAAACCAGTTTTTATTTGACCGGTCTCAGCTCAACCCGACGATTTTTAGCCCGGCCTTCTCTGGTATCATTGCCAACTACCGGCTGCGGCATGCAGCTGTTGCCGTTGGGTTCTGCCGTTTCGTGCAGCGCTTTTCCGAAACCATCGGTTGAATAGCGGGTGGAACCATATTCAATCTTATCGTAAGTGATCAGTTCGGCATGGTAACCCAGATCCGGAATGGTCTGGTTCAGGGCCATCAGGAATTCCTTGTTGATTTCCCCTTTGGTCTTAGCGCCGTACTTATCATTCATGGAATAAGAGCTGTCCATGATGACGACGAAGTTGTTGACTTTTGGTACATATTGGTTAGCATTGAACTGGTATGGAGTGAAAGCCGGCGCAGTTTTCTTGATGGCCTGGTGATTTTCCGGTACGCTACTTTGCTTTAAAGCTGAATTTCTGGCCACCAATGGTCGCTTCAAACATCAACCCGCCTTTGATGTGCACGAACACCGCCATCCCTTTATGGTAGCTTGCTTTCACCTGTTTGCCGGTGGCCGGCCCGGCGCTGGCGCCGGCCGTAGCCCCTTGAGTACCGGCCTTGCCTTGGACTCCAGCCGTAACCACGACAGCTGATGCCGCTGCGTCAAATTCAAATTCACCGCTGGTAAATTCATTATAGGCGCGCTTATCCTGGAAAAATATTATCTCGCTGAAGGCCTGAGCACCCAACTGGAAGCCAATGGTTGCTTTCATTAGCGAGGTTTCACCGGTGACGTTGCCACCCTTGTACACTTGACCCTTTCCGTAGGCACCTCCGATGCCGATGCCGGCTTTGCCGATGGTCGGGAATACAGCATAGCCGTATGCATTTTTAAAAAAGGGTTGGACTGATTCAGACTTCTTGTAGACATTGACAGTGTCAGTAAACTTGTCAGCCTGTGCCGGAATTGAAAAAATCAATACCAACATAAGTGCAATCAGCATGATGGGATAACGATAAGCATTCATGAATATACTCCTTTCAAATGGTTGTGGAACCTTAGATGTTAGTAATCACTTTTTATCTGAACGGATGAAAAAGGAATATCCGATTGGGCCTGCATATTTCTCCCCATTGTACTACTACCGTCACCTCCGGTTTCCACGATGTCCAATTAAATTGTTGCTCAGTTTTGCCGGATATTTAGTTTAATATCATCACAATTATGAAAAAAGTATAGATAACATAATTGATATAGATTAGCAGGTTTGAGAAGTCAAGGATTTTTTTGCCCCCCAGAAACTGTTGCGCTAGATCTATTTCCAGGAAAGATCAGGTTTGGAGGCAACAGGTTTAGGGGTTGGCTGTAATCGGCGGGGACAAACTGCTTATGGTAGGTCATCTTGGCAAAAGTAGTTACAACTGCGATTCTATCGGCAGGATGCCGATAAAGCCGGACAAAAAACGCTGGCCGAAGGTTGACAGCGGGTCCTTATCATATCGGACCTCAACACCGTCGTCCTCGGTAATCCAGACAAGGTTGTCATTCTCATCCAGCATTAAACGGTAACTATTCTCCGGCAATACGCCTTCGTCCATGTAGGCCAGCACCTGCGCCGCCAGCTCGAGGCTTTCCACGTACAAGCCGGCCTCGGTATTGATATTGGCCGAGCGCGGATCCAGATTAAAACTGCCAATGAACAGCGTCTCGTTGTCAAACACCAGCGCCTTGGTATGCAGCCCTGCCTTGGACTCACCCTTCCAGGTTTTCTTTATAACGCTTGAATCAACACGAAACTCATATACCTCGGCACCGACTTCAAGCAACTCCTTTCGGTAATTCGCATGCCCGGCGTGAGCAGCCAGCACATCATTGGAGGCCAGCGAATTGGTCAACACCCTCACCCTGACGCCGTTATCGACCAGTTCCTTGACCCTGGCAACACTGTTATCCCCGACAACAAAGTAGGCAGACTCGATGATCAGTGCCTCTCGCACAGTTCCAAGCTTCCTGCGTAATGCCGCAACCATGTCACCGGCTTTACCCGTTTCCCTGATAGAGGCAGGGTCATCCCAAACTACCCATCCGGGCGCCCAGGTCAGGACGTCACCGGTCGCAGCAATATTCGCGCGAAGTGTAGCCACATCATCATCGATAGCATACGGGTACTCACCCGCTGCGATTTTTTTACGCAGTCGGGCAACGACTACCTGCAGGTCGGCATCGGTGTAGGGACAGTTAACTAACGCCGCAATTGGCACCGCCCAGCTGCCACTCCAGAAATGGTCAAAAACCCCAGATATATCACGTACCACAGGACCCACCGCCGCGATATCCAGATCTCGAAAATTAGTATCCGGATTCACAGAGAAGTAATGATCACCGATATTGCGTCCGCCGACAATAGCGAGGCTGTTATCTATAACCATGATCTTGTTGTGCATGCGATGATTGACTCGACCAAGATCGGTTATAAAATCAAATATCTGTGTTTTGCGGTTGGCAAACGGATTGAATATACGTATCTCGATATTGGGATGGGCGTCCAAGGCGGCTATCGACTGGTCACTGGCACCGACTCCCATGTCATCGACCAGTAGGCGCACTCGCACACCCCGGTCGGCTGCCCGTACCAGCCGCTCGGCAAGGATTCGCCCGGTCTCGTCGGTCTCCCAGATATAGACCTGCAAGTCAATAGTCTTCTCAGCCAGGTCGCTCATCGCGATTCGCATATTATAGGCATTGCGACCATAGCGGATAATAGCGAAACCGGATTCCCCCTCATGTTCGGCCTCTGCTGTGGCGAAATGTTGACCCATCGAGGTAGACTGATAATCATCAATTGCCGTCGACTCAGTGCGTGTGTAGTCAGTTGGCAGAGTTGCACAACCAGTGATCAGCATAATCAGCAACAGAGGGAGGATCGAAAGTACTCGATTGGTATATCGATGTTCCCGCAGAAAGGGATTGGCAGGCAGGTACATGGTTCAGTTCTCCTTGTTTCTAAATTGAGGCGCTGAATATCTCGGATACCGCAAACCACTGTTTTTACTTCATCTTGGTCATCCACATTGCAATCTTGCGGCATTATCAAACTTTCGTCACCAGGGCAAGCAAAATCTAGCTCACCCCTCCCCTACCCACCGGCTATTGCACCACGGTAAACGGTTCGTAAACCAGTTCTTCATGAGCAAATGATTTTACCGGAGACAGGTTAGCGGATCAACCTCCCAGATTTTTTTGATGCATCCCCGGGACATTCTGCAAAGAATTTTGGTAAATTTGTTGATAATCAGATAGATTCCCCCTATCTGAAGGCATTGAAGAGTTCAGATGTTGTAAAAAAGTTACGTGAAAATCAGGTAAACTATCACTACACCAGTTTTTGGCAACGTTTTGGTATCAGGCTGCTGGGTCTTCTCCCCATCGAATCCCAGCTTTGAGGATAATATTGGACAAGTGATCAGCGATCTGAAGAAAGGTTCTAAAAAAGTGGACGGTTTCCAAAATCCACTCCAGTTTAATGAATCATAAGGAAAGGGTGTTGCAATGAATCGGCTAAACCATTGAAATCATAAGCCTTTTGGCGAAAAAGTTTCTGAGGGGATTTTGCCATAAACATCAATAAAATCAATTAGTTACGGAAATCATTGCAACACCCTT
>JAGGTT010000289.1 GCA_021163565.1 Candidatus Tharpella sp. | reverse complement strand
TCTTCATATTCCGGATTCCGGGCCGGGATGATTCCCCGGTTGAATTTTATTTTTCGTTTGTAGATAAGGGTGTTAGTTTCAGGGTCTGCTGTACAAGTGATCTGCCATGAAAATTGCGGGAGTTTGCCAGAGGTTGCCTGAGGATGTGAAATAACTTGTGCGTGTTCCGGTAACTTGATGGTTACTTCGTCATTTATAAACTCATCGGATGCAATGGTTATCGGTTGCTGCCGCTCTTTTAAGAGGCTGACCAGGGGGTAGGGTAGATCCGGGGCTTTAAACGACAGAAGATATAGATGTTTTGTGTTTATGCTCCTAAACTTGGTACAGGCGTTACTCTGTTTGAACTGACACTGAAAAGTGAGTTCTCTACGATCATCCTTAAGACCTGTAACCAAGAGTTTACCGGTAAATTCAGCTTCAGGATCTATCTGGTGCAGGAATTGGGAGCTGGCAATTTCTATTTCAGGCTGCGAAAGATCACGCCACTGGCTGCGCCAGTCGGTGGCGGCCGCGCCGTTAAGCGTCAATTCAAGCTGCCCTCGGCAAGCGGGGAAATTGCTTAAGTCGAGGTTTAGTCTGGTGTTTGTTTGATTGGCCTTACGGTCTTTAATGGTCGTGAGTTTCCCGGTGCTGAGGTTGAGCCCGATACTTTTCTCAAAACCGGTAATTCCGGGTGCCGCTTTCGCACTCGAAAAGAGAAAAAAATCGGCGCCGCTTTGCACCATGGCCGTATCCCACCAGCCTGGGTAGGGGAAATCGGTGAATTTTTCAAGTATCAGGTTTTGTGAGTCAACCATTATGATGTCAGCCGGCTGCTGGTAGAGCTTCAGCTGCTGCATAAAAAAGAGAGCCAGATCGCAATCTGTTCCGTAGCCCAGTTTTTTTGTCTCAGATGACGGCTGGACTTTGAAATCAGTTTCCTGAAAAGAGATGGCATAGGTGGTTAACGCGCGAATTTTTCGATATAGCCGATGACTTGTCGGGGTCGTAGTGGAACTGTCTATCATGGTCTTGGTAGGTTTGTTTTTTTCGGTTTGCAGTGCCGTGGTGAATGATTTATTGAAAAAATCGGCCACCTGGCGCCAGCTGGAGAAATTTGATGCCAGCAGGCAGAAACCCTGTTCAAGATGAGATGAAGCGCCTTTTTCCGGAGTTAATGCCGGGATATTTTTCCCCTGCCACTGATAACGGTTATCACCGTTGTCGAGTATCTTCTGCTGAAAATCAAGTTTTACATTCTGCGGCGCCCGATAGTGAAGTTTTAATGATGCCGGTGTATCAATTATCACTTCTTTATATAATATCGGGTTGTTCAGGCGAAAATACTCTTTACACCAAAAACCGTTTTTGCAGGTAATCTCAATTTCTACCTCAATGATACTGCCGGGCTCAACTGCAGGCAGGCTGACGACCATCTGCCGGGTTTGGGAGTAGAGTGAGGCCTCGCTGTTCCAGGAGGCGGGGATATCATGTATCTCTTCTGGCTTAACCGTGAGCACTGCACCCTTCTCGGTCGTAGTCTGCGCTTTAAGCAATTTTACCTGTTGCCGGGTGCGGTTATAGGTGAATTTGAAATCAGCATACTCTTTTTTACCTTTGTAGGTCAGAATCTGACGTTTAATATAGAGATGCAACTTGTAAGCACCATCGCTGGTAAGAGTATAATGTTTTTCAACCCTGAGATTGACGGCATCCGCGTTAAGTTGAAGTGTCTCAGTTTGGGCATTTGCCGCTGTGGTACTGCCGGAAAGGGTTGATAAAAACAAGCAGCCAATCAGGAAGAGGTTTAATTTAGAAAGGAAATTTCTTTCAGTAAACATTTTTATTATCCTGTAATTTATTATATTGATTCCAATGCAAAGTCTAAATCTGTCTTTTACCACTCGATAACTATCGGTGTCAGTGACAGACTCTGTTTGTAATTCTGTAATTTGGTCAATTTGTTATAGAGGTGAGCATCAACCTCGGTTTTCTGCAGTGAGAAACGCCGCTTAATCAGCAGTTGTTCCGAGGTCGTCTGGCGGCAGTTCAGGGTTGCCGAAAAAATTTCATTTTCAAGATTATAATTATCCGGCAGAAAAACTTTCTTCGGGGGGCGGGCAAAGGTTAAATGTTCACTCGCGACAGTCGTAAAAGTATAGCCCAGTTTTATCGGGTAGTGGCGTGTAGTCATGTCGGCCAAATTAATAATCCAGCGTTCAAGTATACTTGAATTTGCCATAAAGATCAGGGGCTGGATATATATTGTAGACTTGGGCTTGGTCGATACGGCAGCGGCAGCAATCGAGAAATCGCCGGAAAAGCTGAAATTTTTGTTGCGGTCAGACGGGTCGGACCATTTTATATTTTCAAGTTCAAGGCCACTGTACTGACGTAAGAAAAATCTTTTAAGAAGCAGTTTCTGTTCTTTTTTACTCTGGTTCATCATAATCGAGCGCATCAGGGTATCGTTGAAGCCTGTGCATTCAACCGTAATGCTGCCGCTCAGGTTGCCATCTTCAGCAAGCCGGTCAACAATATCTAACTTGAAGTTGTTCTTCTCCGGCGGCAGCGGCGGGGTAAGACCAAGATCACTCTTTTGTTTGTCCGCTACCAGGTAGGAGCATTCGCGTTCATAATCGGGCAGAAACTGGCGGCTGGTTTCCGAGGTCGGGTCAAGGAAGTTGATGACGTTGTCATTATTATCTAATATGGCAACAATAGCATGATTAAAGTAAGGCAGTGGAATCTCTGAATCAAGTTTATCACCGACCCGAATCAACACGGCCTTCGCATTGAAACCCGCATACTGCAGCATTGATACTAAGAGCGCAGCTTTGTCGCGGCAGACTCCGTGCCGGCGGCTTAAGGTTAAATTAACATCGTGCGGTTCAAATCCTGGACGTTCACTCTCGCCGCTGACGCCCAGGTAGCGAATTTTCTGCGCGACATAATAAAACAGGGCCGCCAGCTTCTGATTCTGATCAGATTTACCGGCAATAAGCTCATCTACCTTCTTTTTTAATTCATCTCCCGGAGCAAGTTTTTTCGCTACCAGATTATCATACCAGGAAGCAACCGTCTGCCAGTTCGACATGGTTGAGTAGAGTAGTCGCATCGCGACCCGGCGAAATGAGGGCATACTCGGTTCCGGTGTGATCTGCGGCACCTGTTTAAAATGCCATGATCTGATAACTTTTGCTGGATTTCCCGGGAGCCGGGTCTCACGGAAGGTGACCGCGTCTTTAACCTTATCTTTAATCAACCAGTTAATCTGGGTTGTAGATGGTGTGGTTATCGTAAAGAGATAGGACCGAACTGGAATATCGTATTGTCCCAGGATTGAACCATATATCTGGTTTTCCATTATCGGCTTAAATCGCCGTCGGTTAAGGCGGTAGTGGATAGTGTCACCAATCTCCAGGCCCGGCAGGAATAGTTTTACATCTTTTTGCAGAGGATTGTAGATATTGCTGCGACTGTTGCTGGCGGCGGCCTCTTCATGGCTCTGGGCCGCGATATTGATCTGAGTTGACTTTTCGGCCCGTATAATTTCACAGAGCTCGATTTCTAGTCCTCCGTAAGCCTTATTGACACTGAAACTTAAAACTTTATGGTTTTGTCTGCCCTCTTCATCAAGTACCGTGATGTAAACATCATCGAGACTCTCCTGTGTACCGTTTCCATGGTATTCAATGTGTTCAATCTCTTGGGCCAGAACCGAGTGTGCAAAAGGGTAATTTTGGCGGTTTATCTGCTCCAGGAAACTGTATGGGCCGGTGCCGGCTGAGCTGGCAGTCGGCAGCAGATAAATGAGCATTGTCAGGATGGCTGAAAGAAGGCATAGAGTTTGAAACTTAAGCCGTCCGGCGGGTCGTATTTTTTGTATTTGAATTTTCTTTAACATAAATTCTCCGGTACCTTTATCAAGTATTCCCAGGGCCCTTTTATTATTAAGTTTTTCGGGTTTTTAAGGGAGTTGTCAACATGTTATTCACAGGAGTTGTGGATAATCATAAAATCTTTATAGATTCTTAATAGTTAGAAGATATCGATTATGTAACATGCTGAAAGTAAAGAGTTATTTTTTCGATAAAAAAAGGTTTCAGATTATTTGAGATTAATTGTTCTTACTAAAAGTGGGTGATTAGACGCTAAATATCGAAAGTTATTAACAAGTTTAAGCATGGTTCGGAAAGACCGGTGAATTCATACCGTATCCGACCCATCGTGAGAACATATATTTCGCAAAGATTTGATTCTTGCGAGCAGTGGTGGATGACCATCGTGGAGAAAGACGTAGAGTGGATGGGGGGTCAGATTTGCAAGGTTATCGTGAGCCAGTTTTTTCAAAGCTGTGACCATAGTTTCCGGTTTACAGGTGGTCATAGCGGCAAAATTATCAGCCTGAAATTCATGTCGTCTGGAGAGTGACTGCAATAGTGGATTTAAGATCATTTCGACTGGAGTAAAAAGCAGGCTGAAAAAAATCAGTCCGGCAGCGATTGAGACATTTTCCATAAAAAATGCCTCATAGAGAGCCGACTGTTTGATAAACCAACCCATCAAGAAGAAAATGACTCCCTGATGGATGATTGAAATAATCGTCATTTTAAGAATATGCTTCTTCTTGTAGTGTCCGATTTCATGGGCGAGAACGACGAGAAGTTCCTCTGCCGAGTGCTGTTCAATCAATGTGTCAAAAAGAGCCACGCGGCGGTGCTTGCCGAAACCCGTGAAAAAAGCGTTACCTTTGCCGGAACGTTTCGAACCGTCAACAACGAAGACATTGGTTAAGGGGAAGTTGACTTTTTCGCCATAGCTGAGCAGCTTTTCTTTAAGCTCACCTTCAGGCAGGGGGGTAAATTTATTGAATAGCGGCATAATCCAGGTTGGTGCGATTATCTGGATACTCAAAGTGAATCCGGCGGTAACCAGCCAGGCGAAAAACCAGGCCCGGTCTCCGGCGGTTTGAAAAAACCAGAGTATTCCGGCGAGAAGTGGGGCACCGAGAAGCAGTGCGAGAAAGCTTGCCTTGATATAGTCAGCAACAAAAGTTTTCCAGGTGGTACGGTTGAAATTGAAACGCTCTTCGATAACGAAAGTACTATAGATCGAGAAGGGGAGACTCAATATGGTTCGGCCCAGGAGGAGAATGCCGATAAAGATAATGCCTGCAACAAGTTCGTTATCAGTTTGTCTAAGGCACCACTTGTTCAGCAGGTTGAAACCGCCCATAAACCAGAAGAGCAGGGTTACAACCAGTGAAAAAAGGCTTTCCCACTGTGAAAAGACAGTGTTTGTCTGCAGATAATCCCGGTTTTTACGATATTCTTTTTCATTAACCAGGTCGGAAAATTCTGACGGTGGTTCTTGTTTCTGGTTTTTCAGGTTAAGGTAGTCGGCAGCCAGGTCGATGAGGTAATCAGCGAGAAGAGCAATGAGAATAATAATTGCGTATGTATTCATTTAATTCAAGTTCTGTTTCAGTTGTTTATGTAATGAAATCAAATGGGATGATTACCTGACCGGGCCGAGAACTGACTCTCGGCCCGGTGAAAAAAATTAGGGTATCTTGAAAAGTTGCCTTTTTGCTCTATTGTTGCGTTAAGCTCAAATTTTAATCCTCAAAATACTCAATGTATTCCTGCGGTTAAAATCTTCGCTTGCCTTGCACTCAAACAAAAATTCTAATTTTTCAAGACACCCTTAATAGAATATCTTCCGGTGAAAAAACAATAAACTATTCAGTAAATGATTTAAGAATTGAAAGTGGAGTAATAATTTAAGGTAGGTACCAGGGCAGTAACAAGTGTGAGAGCATATTAAACGAAAGGTATCCAGCTCTGTAACAGCTGGCGAAATTCATCAGCGGGAATCGGCCGACTGAAATAATAACCCTGAATCAGTTCAACCTCAAGCTGCCGTAAAAAATAAAGCTGAGCCTCCTCTTC
>JAGGTT010000181.1 GCA_021163565.1 Candidatus Tharpella sp. | reverse complement strand
GAAATGGGTGGCGATGATAACGCTGATAAGCGGTGGACTCGCCAGGAAGCTCTGGAGATGGATGCGGATGACTATATTACGATCTCTGCTGATGACAGCGCTTCAATCTCACTGCTCAAGGAGACTATTGGTCTGACTGAAAAGATTACGGTCAGAATGGGCGAACGGGCAAGCTCCATGAAAGGCAAATTGATGGATCCCGAGGATTTCTGTGTTACTTGGGAACAGATCCCAGGACGCGGCGCTTTTGAGATAGCACATGAAGAAGTTCTTGATAACGTCGCCAAAGCTGCCACCGGCGGCAAAATTGATGCCATCAGCGTCACTGATAACCCTGGCGGTAACCCGGCCCTTTCAACTGAAATGCTTTGTGTCCAGATCAAAAAAGCCGGTATGGAACCATTGGTTCACTTGGCCTGTCGCGATAAAAATAGAAGTGAAATTGAGAGCCTGCTCTGCGGCATGGCTGCTGAAGGAATCAAAAATGTGCTTGTCCTGACCGGTGACTACTCCGGTTCCGACGCCTTTGAAGGGCTGGCAAAACCGGTTTTTGATCTCGACCCGCCCAACGTTCTGCGCCTGGTTGGAAAGATGAACGATGGTCTTGAGCATAAAGCCATGCGTAAAACCATCAAACTGGCGGCAACTGATTTTTATGCCGGCGCCTGCGTCTCCCCATTCAAGAAACTTGAGTCGGAATTGATGGGCCAGTATGCTAAACTCAAGAAAAAAGTTGAAGCCGGGGCAAAATTTATTATTCCCCAGCTGGGCTATGATGCGCGGAAGTTTCACGAAATACTGACCTGGCTTAAGGTTAACAATTTTAAAGTCCCGGTATTGATGAACATCTACGTCCTCCCATTTGGAACGGGCCGTTTCATGAACGGCAACGGTATTCCCGGATGTATCGTTACTGATAAACAGCTAGCCGAGCTCGCCGAAAATAAGAAGGCCGACGACAAAGGCAAAGCGGCCATGTTTCTGAAAGCGGCCAAGATGTATGCAATCGGCAAGGGCATGGGCATGGCGGGCGCTCACATCGCCGGTCATGGTATAACCTATGAACAAGTTGAATATATTATTGATAAGGGCGAAGAACTCGCTGCCAATTGGAAAAGCCTGGTAGCCGAATTTGACTATCCCCAGGATGATGGTTTTTACCTTTTTGAAAAAGATGAAGAGTCCGGCCTCAATACCGAGGTCTATGCCGAACGGACAAGCCGACCGAAAGCGCCTTTGATGTATAAATTTACACGCCTGGCCCACCATCTGATTTTTGAGGAAAAGAGCCCGGTATTCAAGATCTTAAAGCCTGTCTTGGGCTGGGTTGACAACTCGACAATACCGAAGCACATTATGGACTATTGTGAACATATGGCGAAAGTCTCAATGTTTAACTGTATGAACTGTGGCGATTGCGCCCTTTTTGATACGGCCTACGTCTGCCCGATGTCACAATGCCCGAAAAGCCAGAGAAACGGCCCTTGCGGCGGTAGCAATGATGGCTGGTGTGAAGTCTATCCCAATGAGAAGAAATGTATCTGGGTGCAAGCCTATGATCGGTTGAAACCCTACCATGAGGAAGACACTATTGCCGCCTATACGGTGCCCCCGTGTAACTGGCAGCTCTGGCAGACCTCATCGTGGCTGAATTTCTATATGGGCCGTGATCACTCCGCTAAACGACTGGGGATCAAGCCACCGGAACCTAAGGAAACCCCACAAAAATAGACGCAGTAGTTGCGTATAGAGCAAGGTAATGAATTCTCGTTTAATACCTGAAAGCCCTGCTTCATCGCTTGATGAGGCAGGGCTTTTAATTGGAAGTGACATTGTATAAAGTAGATTCTATAAATAGAGGCCAAAACCCAACACTAGGACTATTAAGTCTGCAGCAAGCTTCGACGAAAATCTCTAAAGTCTATCATGAGGTAATGAAAATTGCTGGTATATCAGGTGACTATAGCTGCTTCAGAACACCCCCGGAAAAAATCGATGAAAGTTTACAAAAATTCATCGAACTCGGACTTACCGGAATAAATATCGGCCCTCCGTACCAAGCAGAGATAATCCCCTGGCTCGCAACCATCTCTGAAGGGGCCAACGTGATTGGTGCCGTCAACACTATTGTCCGCCACGGACAATTTTTTAAAGGCTACAACACTAATGCGCTGGGTCTGATGGACGCCCTGACGGCGGCTGGCCTGAAAACAGCGAGATGTACTTCGGCCCTGATATTGGGCTCCGGTGGAAATGCCAGAAGTGCACTTTTTCTTTTGCACTGGCTTGGTGTTCCCGATATTACAGTTGCCGGACGCAACCTCAATAAAACTGAGAACGTAACCTCGCATTTAGGTGGCGGACAACCAATGTTGTTAGAGGATGCGCTGAAAAAAACCGAGACCGCAAATATTGTTATCAACGCCACTAACATCTCAAGCGCAAAAGAAGACCTTGAACTGGCCCATCGACTTAAACAGATGCCACTTACTGAATGTCGCATGGTGGCTGATTTCAATTACAACAATGAAGATAATATCTGGCATAAGTTAGCCCGGTCACAACCATGTTCTTTTCTAGACGGAATAACCTTGCTTGCATATCAGAGCAGACACGCTCTAACCCTCTGGACCGGCAAACAAATTCCGCTTGAAACAGTTAGTGAAGCCCTGCAAAACATAAGTGTACCTTAAAAATTGCCTTTTTGCCCGATTACTGCGTTAAGCTCAAATTTTAATCCTCAAAATACTTAATGTATTTCTGCGGTTAAAATCTTCACCTGCCTTGTACTCGAACAAAAATTCTAATTTTTCAAGACACCTATAAAATTATAATCAATGACTCTTTTCCATAATCGGCAATCTGACCGTGAAGGTACTTCCTTGATCGGGCTGGCTCGTCACTGAGATAGAACCATTAAGCTTGTCAATCAAACTTTTGACAATGGAGAGACCAAGCCCGGTCCCGGTAATATAGCGGGTTTTTTCGGTCTTGATGCGAAAAAACTTGGTAAATAATTTATCGATCTGGCGCGCCTCCATACCGAAGCCATTATCAATGACAGCGACTTGAAGCTGATTATCCAACAGTTCCAACCGTACCTTGATCGAACCTCCATCCTGAGTATATTTAATGGCATTGGCAATAAGATTGCCGAAAATACTCTCAAGCGCCATCGGATCCGCAAACACCGGCGGTAAGTTTTTTTCAACCGGCAGTTCAAGTTTCAGGCTCTGTTTACGGCTCTCAGCCTGAGCTTTAATAAAATCAACAATACTCTCTAAGAGCTCATCAACCAAAACTGGTTGCGCCTCCTCTCCTGCATGGCCTTCCTCAATGCGCGAAAGATCAAGTAAATCACCGATCAATGAGATCAGTCCATTAGTTTTTTCACGCGCCCGGGAGAGCAGATATTCATCATTTTCCGGTTTTTTCTCAACCATTACCAGCTGCTCATGAATGGTCGAAAGGGGAGAGCGTAATTCATGTGAAACTTTAGCCACAAAATCAGATTTCAACTGATCCAACGCTTTCATAGCCGTTATATCAGCAAGGATAAGTACAGCCCCGAGGCACTCGTTCTCTTCACCCAAAATACAGCGCCCTTCAGCCATCATAAACTTGTTGTCAGGCAAAGCCAATTCGTAGCTGGAAGAGTCGTTTCCCGAAGGGCAATCACCTTGCGAAAGAGCCATAACCCGTTCACAAAAACCCTCATCATCAACATATTCCCCAATTTTCTTTCCCGGTTTCAAGGTGACATCCAGGTTAAGGTACAAGAGAAAAGCGGGGTTCATCAAAACAACCACCCCTTCAGTGTTAGTGACAACCACCCCGTTAGGCAGGGATTCAATGATGGTTCGAGTTCGGCTCTTTTCATTGTCAAGATCTAAAAGGGTGCGATTGCGCTCTTTTTCAAGTCTTTCGGCTTCAAGGGAGAGCTCCATTCGTTCCTGTGCCCGGCGCACGACCATCCTCAGGCTGTCGGGTTCAAAAGGTTTAGGAATAAAATCATAGGCCCCTTTTTTCATCGCTTCGATCGCCGTCTCAAGCGTAGCAAACCCGGTCACCACGATAACCATAATTTTTTCATTAAACTCTTTAATCCGAGCTAAGACCTCCATCCCGCCTATCCCCGGCATCTTGAGATCAAGAAAAACAATATGCACTGGCTCAGCATAGATAATTTCCAAACCCGCAGCTCCGCGGGATGCTGTCGAAACCGTAAACCCCATGCGCGACAGGATACGCTCAGCCCCCTCGCGAATACCCTGTTCATCATCAACTACCAGAACATGTAAAGAATTTTCACTCTTGTTCACTTTATTCTCCTTCTTCGCAGATTTTTGCTAATGGCAGCGTAACGATAAAAGATGTTCCTTTTTCAGGCTGGCTTCGGGCAAAAATATTTCCCCCATGATTTTCAACGATACCATAAACCATACTCAACCCAAGCCCAGTTCCCTTACCTTCTTCTTTGGTCGTAAAAAAATGGTCAAAAATATGGGGCAGAACATCCTCAGGGATGCCGGTTCCGGTATCAGAAATCTCAATACATACCCGGTCTCCATGTGAAGGCATACAACAACATGGGTACTCCATAACCTTGATATTATCATCCTCTTCACTATAATAGATAGGCTCACCTTGAGACGGAAAGCTGGTTCTAACCGTCAGTGTACCTTCACTCTCAGATGTTCCTTCAACATTCATGGCATCAACCGCATTGAGGATCAAATTCATTAAAAGATGATTAAGTTGTTGAACATCAGCATCCACCAAAGGCAGTCCCTCGGCCAGATGTTTATTAATCACAATATTATGGAAAATAGGCTGACTCTCAAGCAGGAAAAGAGTTCGTTCTATCGCCTGATTAATATCACAAGGCTGCATAAACTGACGCGTCTGTCTTGAAAACTCGAGCAGTTCCTTGACTGTGTCACGACATCTTTCAGCATCCCGCAAAACCCGGTTTAAGTCATCTTTGACATTATCGGAAAGTTCATTCTCTTCCATTATCAACTTAGTAAAAAGAATGATTCCTCCCAGAGGATTATTTAGCTGATGGGCAACTCCGGCCGCAAGTTTGCCCAACGATGCCATTTTTTCAGACTGGAGTAACTGCAGCTGGGTTTTTTCAAGTTCTCTCTCCATCTGAATGGTCTCACGCAGGTCGCGAAAATACCCAATAGTCGCGACTTCCCGGTCTTCCTTATAAACAATTGACGCATTCAGACGCACGGGAACCGGTTGAGAGTCCTTACCTTTCAAATCAATATAGTGTGATTTAAGCTTACCCTTTCCCCCATATTCATTACTTCTCAATCTCCTCATAACATCCCGAGCTTCACTTCCTCGAGCATAGATATCGGCAACCTCCAGCTTTTCAAAAGCCTCTTTGATGTTGTAACCAAGAATTTCGCCGACCGCATTATTGAAAACAATAAGTTTCCCGTTCATGTCGGCAGCCACCACACCATCAACCGAACTGAGCAAAAGGTTATGCAAAAAAGCACTTGATTGATTCATTCTCTCTTCCAGCCAGACCAGTACCGAAAGATCAAAATCAACCACCACTAAAGCGTCAATCTTACCATCCAAGAAAAGGGGATAACTGAAAATACAGGCCATCTTTTTCTCGTCCCAATCATGCTTACCCAGATAAGTAGGCACCCCACTCTGCAATGATCCAACCACCGGGCACAAATCGCAGGGCCGGTCATTATTACGAAACTGCTCGTAACAAAAACGTTTAGTGATTGTAATTTCGGGATGATTAAGACCATGATCATTAACTGCCAGAATTTCAAAATCAGGTGAGATGACAATTAATTTTCTCTCAAAGGCATGAACTGCCCGAAGCAGATATTTTTCCCGATCATTGATCGAACACATTATAATCCTCCAGTCACCTTTTGCTTATCAGATAAGATTAATTAAACTTACTCCTATTCATAAAAAGAGGTCAAGGGTAAAGTGCTTTTTCGGCTCAATTATCTCGCAAGCTCGCAGCCGCAGGGTTGCGCTGCTGTTTCAGTTGCATGTCAATTTCAGCTAATGGTAACGACACAAGTGAGGCCAAGGTAGAACTGCGAACCAGAGCCGCTGGACGATTCTCGTAAATATGAAAACCACTCTCGAAGAGACCCATACGCACCGCCGTAGCTGTGGAGTAGGTGGTGACCAGAAGATCGGCGGCCCCGATTCGGCTCAATTCAGCAAAATATTCACGGGTCCAGAGTTGATGGTTGTGAGCCGGGCTGAAAGGATCGTGAAAAACAATATCAACTGAAAGCGTAAGCTCCTTGAGCCAGATCCTAGCATCTACTGGAATAATCTCAATCGTAAGATCAGGCTCGGAAAAGGTAAGATTTTTTGCCAACCTCTTAATCAGCGGCTTCAACTCGCTAAATTCTTCGGGATAGGGAAACTCTCCCAAACCGGCGAGCAACGGCCGGTTGTGCTCCGGCGAAAAGATCTGCAGGCAGCCGCGATAACCCTGCCGGCGCAGATACCAGATCAGACAGAGGGTATTATAACCCAGACCAAAACAGATATCTAACACGACAATCTGCTTACGCCCGCGGATACGATACTGCCAGGCCGGGAGCACGTGCTTATAGAGGGCTTCAGTCAAGGCACCATCTTTGGTTGAGTGATAGTGTTCGCCGACACTGGCGCAATAGAGGGTGCGGCTGCCATCGCCGGAGAGGGTGGTTTTAAGCACAGGCTGACTCACATTTTAAAAGATTGTGGGTGTCTTGAAAAATTAAAATTTTTGTTCAAGTACAAGGCGGACGATAATTTTAACCGCAAGAATACATTGAGTATTTTGAGGATTAAGATTTGAGCCCAACGCAGTAATTGGACAAAAAGGCAATTTTTCAAGGTACCCTTGTCTTTTCAGCAAAAATCCGGTCGTATTGATTCTACTCAATTTATCGTTGCTTTGAAAGTACTTTTCTCATATAATGATCTGCCAGCCTATCCTTTTACTGAGCTGGCTGACTAAATAATTTATATCACTTTTCAACTTGATGCGGTTAATTTTTACGGTTTCAATAAGCACCGTTCCGGTTGGTGGTTCGATTTTGCTTAAAATTAATACTTGACCGACTGGCACTATTATTGAAGGCCATAGCATTTCTGACGGAAGCCGGTTTTCCGTCATCCACCTGCAACGCGGCGGTAAGCTAAAGACCGCCGGGAAAGGAGTCGACAATGAAATTAAAACAGATCTCAATCTTTCTCGAAAATTCACCCGGTCGCCTGCAAGAAACAACCAGAGCTTTAGGTGATGCCGGCATTAATCTCCGCGCCCTGACCCTGTCGGAAGCGGCAGATTATGGGGTTTTACGCCTGCTCGTTTCAAATGTCACTAAAGCCCGGCAGGTCATGATGGAAAAACAGTTTCCCGCCCGTATTGATGATGTGGTTGCGGTCGCAATCGAGGATCAGGCCGGGAGCTTGGCTGAAGTCTTAAAATCGTTAAATGATGCCAACCTCAGTGTCCGTTACATGTATGCTTTCAGCGGCTTTACTGATAATCGTGCGGTCATGATTTTCAGTTTCTCCGACACCGATAAAGCCATTGAAGTCTTACAAAAAAACGGTCATAATCTATTATCAGCACAAACCTTCGGCATGCTCGACAATACCGAAAGCTAAGGGAGAAAATTATGAGTCAGAAAAAAGAGTTTACAAAATTTGCGGTAATTGGAGCCGGGCCGGTCGGCTGTATTGTTGCGGCCTTTTTGGCTTCGGGCGGCAATGACGTGACTTTGTGTGATATCGTTCCCGAACTGGTCAATGCTGCAGTTGATCCCGGAATTAAGATCGAAGGTACGGATGAACTTGAACAGAAGGTAACTCGGGGAATAACCAACATTGATGATCTCGCCAAAGACCCGCCCGAGGTTATCATCATTACCGTCAAAGCGACAGTTCTGCACCTTATCGCATCCTCAATTGAAGCCTTCATCAATGATGATATGTATGTTGTCAGCTGGCAAAACGGCATTGACACCGAACTCGTTCTGGCCGAAACCCTGGGTCGAGAAAATATCATCCGCGCGGCGGTTAACTTCGGTTGCGGCCTGGTCAATCCGGCTCATGTCAAAATGGTCTTTCATCAACCGCCGCATTATTTACAGGAACTTGAACCGGCCGGAAAAGAGGCGGCGATCAAACTTGCCGAGGCCCTCTCAAAAAGCGGCTTGAAGACTGAAAGAACTGAGTCAATTATTGACATGGTCTGGCGTAAATCGATCATGAACTCCTGTATGAATCCGGTCTGTGCCGTCACCGGCCTGACCATGGCCGGGGTTTTACGTGATCCGATTGTTTACCAGGTAGTCGACAACCTCATCAAGGAAGGGGTCAAAGTCGCCCGGGCTAACGAAATCGAGCTGGGCTGGAATTACTATCCCTACGCCACCAATTACTTAAATAACGGCGGCGAACATAAGCCTTCAATGCTGGTAGATATCGAAAATAAGCGCCGCACCGAAGTCGATTTTATCAACGGCAAAATTGTTGAATACGGCCTGCAGGCCGGGGTTGAAACCCCATATAACCTGATGATCAGAGCCTTGGTCAAAGCCCTGGAACCCAAATAATACAAATTTCAACCCGAAGCCACAAAAGAAATTCGTACTTTTTCATGTGTTTTTGTGGCTGAAAAATGAGGCTTGGTTCCGGCTCTGCCGGATCGGGCCACTTACTTGCTGGTAATGCCTGCATTAGGAACTACTATGGATCGTGAATTTTACCTGAAATTTATTAATGCCTGCACTGATCGGCAACATCTTGAGACCGTGAAAGAGCTTATCGAAGGCCAGCTTAAAACACCGGCTACGGTAATGATCCAGGGAAAAGGCGATGCCGATTTACCCATCATAACCGCACATCTTGAAAAAGAGAGTGGCATAGTTCGGCCTCATGGCGGCATGGCAACAATTCCAGCCGCTTTTGGTGATAAAGCAGAGGTCATGCTGATCCCAGTCTTCATCTATGAGACCGATAAAATTGAGGAGCGCTACCTTGATTATGAGGCGGTACACATCACCGCCCTGCTGGATCGTGAAGGCGAATATGCAAACTATAAAAAGTATTTTCTAAATCCACCCGCTCAGGATGCCAAATACCCTGAGAAACTTGATTATCTGAAGCATGTCGCACGCCGCATCCTGATCCACGACCAGACCGCCTTTTTCCTCCTCCATCCGGACAAGGCCAAGGAGACCGTACGCTCACTGATTCTCTATCAATTGGGTGAACGTCTGGCCTGGTATCTTGATAAAATTGAGATTGACAAGGAGAAAGCGGTTGATGATCTCTGCAAATTCCTCGATAAGTTTGCCGCAGATGACCCTTTCTATGGAGATTTTGATATCAGTAACTATTTTCGCCAGACGTTAATTGCCATGAGTTTCTTTTAAGTGACGAGTTCTCCCACAATAGCAATTATCGGGGCTGGGCTGGCAGGTTGTGAAGCCGCCTGGCAGCTGGCTCAGCGACAGATTCCGGTTACCCTCTACGAGATGAAACCGGAACGTTTCTCTCCGGCCCACTCCAACCCTGATCTGGCCGAACTGGTCTGTTCGAACTCTTTACGTGCCAACCGACCGACTAATGCCGCCGGACTTTTGAAGGAGGAGATGCGTACTTTGGGCTCGTTGATCATGGCTGCCGCCGAGAAAACCAAGGTTGCGGCCGGCAACGCCTTAGCCGTTGATCGTCAGGCATTTGCCCGTGAAGTCACTGAAAAAATTGAGAGTCATCCCTTTATTACTATCATCCGCCAAGAGATCACCGCTCTCCCTGAAGCAGAAATTATCATAATTGCCAGCGGCCCGTTAACCTCAGATGCCTTATGCGAGGCACTCACCCCATTAACCGGAGAAAGACTGCACTTCTATGATGCTACCGCTCCGATTGTGAGTGCCGAAAGTATTGATTATAACATAGCTTTTCGTGCCAATCGTTACGCAGATGCAAGTGAAGTGGGCGATTATATAAACTGCCCCCTGAATGAAGAGCAATATCTTAAACTGATTGAGACTATCGCTGAGGGCGACCTGATTGCAAGCCGTGACTTTGAGGAGATAAAGGTCTTTGAAGGCTGTATGCCGATTGAAACGATGGTCCACCGCGGCCCTTTGACACTGGCCTTCGGCCCTTTGAAACCCAAAGGTTTAATTGACCCTAGAACCAGGCGCGAGGCCTATGCCACAGTTCAGCTGAGAAGTGAAAATGAAGCGGAGACGATGTTTAATCTGGTTGGTTTTCAGACCCGCTTAACCTTTCCCTGGCAGGAACGGGTAATTCATCTGATTCCCGGCCTGGAAAAAGCCGAGATCCTGCGCTTCGGCACGATGCATCGCAATACTTTTATCGATGCCCCCAAAGTTTTAAATCAATTCTTTCAACATCAACAGGAAAAAAATGTCTTTTTTGCCGGTCAGATCAGCGGGGTTGAAGGCTATCCGGAATCAACCGCATCCGGTCTCATTGTCGGCCTGCAGGTAGCGGCCCTGACCAATAAACAGGATTTTTTAAGTTTTCCCGAAACCACCGCTTTAGGCGCCCTGACCAGCCATATCGGCAACACTCACAGTAAAAATTTTCAGCCCATGAATATCAATTTCGGCCTCTTTCCCCCGTTAAGCGGCAAAAAGAGACGTAAACGGGAGCGCCTTGAAGCCAAAGCTGAACGGGCTCGTCAGGATCTCAAGACTTGGCTTGCAACCGTCGCAATTTAACGATAAAACTACTCACAGCCAAGCATTTCCAACAGATCACGCAACTCCTCCACCGACTTGAAATCAAGCTCAATACGACCACGGTTCCCGCTTAAACGACGAATTCTGGTACCTGAAGCAAAGATGTTCTTAAGCTTTTCCGAGATCAGTTTATCTTCATGAGCCTGTGCTGCATGACTGGCTTTTTCCGCCTCTGAATATTCTTCCGCACCTGTCGGCAGACCCTTTTTCTTCAGCTTCCGTACCAGTTTTTCAAGCTCACGGACGGAGAGTTTTTTACTCAATGATTCATTCAGGGCATACTCCTGAACCATCTCATCGGCAAGAGTCAGAAGGGCACGGCCATGGCCCATGCTCAGTTCACCTTGGGCTAAAGCCTGCTGCACTTTCTGCGACAATTTCAAGAGCCGCAGCATATTCGTAATTGTCGTCCGGTTTTTACCTAAAATTTTAGCTACATTCTGATGCGTCAAAGCAAATTCATTGACCAGCCGCTCATACCCTAAAGCCTCTTCCAGAGGATTAAGATCTTCGCGCTGCAAGTTTTCAATCAGGGAGACCTGTAAACCCTTAGCAGCATCAATGTCCATGACGATCACCGGCACTTCATTCAACCCGGCCCGGGCGGCGGCCCGCAGGCGCCGCTCCCCGGCAATCAGGGTAAAATGACCCGGATTCGGCGCCGGTTTTACCAATAGCGGCTGAATTACGCCATGCTCTTTAATCGACTGCGCCAGCTCAGCCAGGCTCTCGTCAACAAAACGCCGCCGCGGCTGATCCGGATCAGCTTCGATATGTCGAATCTGACAGTGCAGCAACTGGCCTTTTTCCGGGCTCACAGCATCGGGCAGCAGGGCTCCGATACCGCGACCTAAACCACGTTTTAAAACCGACTTTTTCTGAGCGGGAATATCCATTAAAACCTCTATCTATTTTTGCCGGGAGATAAACTCTTCCGCCAGACGAAAGTAGGCTTGCGCCCCTTTTGAAGTAACATCATAAAGTGCAATCGGGCGGCCATGACTGGGAGATTCACTTAAACGGACGTTGCGGGGAATAACGGTTTCGTAAACCAGATGGGCAAAGTGGCTGCGGGCCTCTTTTTCCACCTGCCGAGCCAGGGTTGTCCGGCGGTCGACCATGGTCAGCAGAATACCTTCTAAAAAAAGCTGCGGATTCAAGCCGTTTTTAACCCGCTCAACAGTATTAAGAAGCTGCCCCATTCCTTCCAGAGCATAATATTCACTTTGCAGAGGAATGAGAATAGAGGTTGCGGCGGTCAACGCATTAATGGTTAAAAGCCCTAAAGAAGGGGAACAATCGACAATAATATAGTCAAACTCAAAAAGGAGCAACTCAAGCTGCTGCTTAAGGTAAAATTCACGCTTGACACAGGAGAGAAGTTCAACCTCAGCCCCGATAAGATCCTGAGTCGCAGGCAGGAGAGAGAGAAACTCAAGGCTGGTCGAATTAATTGCCGCCCGGGCCTCACACTCACCCAACAGCCAATGGTAGACATCACAGTTTGGAAGCGCTTCGCAACCGACCCCGCTGGTGGCATTAGCTTGGGGATCAAGATCAATCAACAGGGTTTTCTGCTCAGCAATCGCCAGTGATGCGGCCAGATTAACGGCGGTTGTGGTCTTGCCGACCCCGCCTTTCTGATTAGCTATGGTAACGATTTTAGCTGGTTTCATGTTGAATTTTTCTTATCATGCCAAGATAGATGTCTGAGCCCCGGCCGGGCAATTTAGTCTTCTCAAGTTTTTCCAAGGTTAGTTCCGGCCATTTTTTAAGCTCTGCTGTTATCGCCTCAGGCTCCGGATGGGCATCGCTGAAAAGCAGTACCCCATGATTTTTCAGCAGAGACTCTGCCACCGGCACGACTTCACGCAAGAGAGCCACAGCGCGAGTCACTACCGCAGAAAAACGCTGTTCGAAAACATCTCTAGCATTTCCCTGACTTAAATGCAAATGGATGATTTCAACATTTTTCAAATCCAGCTGCCGCCGGACATAATCCAAAAACAGAGTCTTTTTCCGGCGTCCGTCAACCAGTACAAACCGGCTTTGCGGTCGGACAATCGCCAGCGGCAGACCGGGAAATCCGGGCCCCGTGCCAAAATCGAGAATTTCCCCGTCTTCCCCTAAAGCAACAGCATAGTTTAAAGAGTCAAGGAAATGCTTATTTATGATCTCTGCAGACTCACTGATCGTAGTTAAGTTGTAGGTTTTATTCCAGCGCTGCAGCTCAGTAAGATAGATCTTAAACTGCTCAATCTGCCGGGCTGAAAGCGTAAAACCTAATTCATAAGCACCTTGAATAAGTGCATCCATATACACGATTCTACTTACCGACACAAAACTGAGAAAAAACTATATCTAAAAGACCTTCCGCATCACGCGATTCGGCGCCGGTAATTGCGAGCAGGCAAAAACGAATCTGATGCAGCTCTTCTGCGAGCATATCCAATGGCGGAGCCCCGGTTTTCAGCAGTTCCAGGGCCTCAGTCAAGCCGGCAGAGACCATACATAAAAGATCATAATGACGTTGCTGTGAAATCATGACTGCTGAATCACCGCTCACTGCCGTCTGGGTTCCAATAAAACCGGCGATTCCGGCAACCACGGCATCTATCCTGATTTGTTCCCGAGCCCCGACACAACCTAAAATCTCTCCTTCATAGATAAATCGGCGGCGGAGTTCACTCTCAGAGAAAGCGGGCGCTTTGTCCTGTTTATTAAGTATCAGCAAGTGCGGTTTATCCCTGATTTTCCGGTATAGTTCAACCTCAAAATCTGTTAATAGCTGACTCTGATCCAGCACCAGAAGAACGAGTGCCGCCTGCTCCAGCCACTCTTTGGTCCGTGCCATCCCCAAGGCCTCAAGTTCAGCCTGCGGGCTATCAACCGCCAGAGTTTCATCGAGTCCGGCAGTATCTGAGAGCTCAACCTTGATACCCCCAATTTCGAGACTGGCACTGATAACATCCCGAGTCGTTCCGGATATAGCACTGACTAAAGCCCGGTCTTCGACTAACAGAGCGTTCAAAAGACTAGATTTGCCGACATTCGGCCGCCCAACCAGAACTACCTTGATCCCACTGTAAAGCAGGCGGCCGCGTTGATAGGAGGCGAGCAGATCGCGACACTTTTGCTCAAGTGCCAGCAGAGATACTGTCACTTCGGGCCGACTGTAATTGAGACCTTCTTCAGCTAACAGATCAATCTCAACCTCTATCGCAGCTAAAATCTGATTGATCTGGGCCAGCATTTTATTGACAAATTCAGAGAGCCCTCCGGCCAACTGAGTCGTTGCCGCAACTAAACCGGCTTCACTTTCAGCCTCGATCAAAGAAATAACCGCTTCAGCTTGAGTTAAATCGAGACGCCCGTTAAGGTAGGCTCTTTTGGTAAATTCACCCGGCGGTGCGGCTGCGGCCCCAAGACTGAAAAGCAGAGAGAGGATTTTTTTGCTGTTATAGAGACCACCGTGACAATGAATTTCGGCCATCTTCTCACCTGTATAGGAACGCCCGGCCGGCATCAGTGTGAGCAGAACCTGATCAAGTTTCTGCTGGCTGTCAGGATCATAAATATAACCCAGGTAGAGGTGAAAATAGTCGGAGTCGGATGGCCAGGGATCAAAGATCCGACTGGCGATCGTATGGGCTGCCGCTCCACTCAAGCGAATGATAGCAATCCCGCCGGCTCCCGGCGGAGTTGAGAGAGCAGCTATTGTTTCCATCCCGATTTCACTCATTTTTAATCTTCAGATTTCCTCAAAACTAATTGCCTTCAACGTTACGCACGCGAAAACCCGTCCCTGGCGCTTCTTAAGAAACCGGCTCTAACTCAAACGTGCGGAACAAGATATTCCTTTTGAACCAACAAAGCCACCCAGGTACGAAAAAATTGATCTTTTAATTCGTACCCGCGTGGCTCTTAATAATATTCATCTCTTTGCCAGCCTCTTATGGTTCAGGCGGTTCAAAGGTTTAGACTGTCACCAATTATTTATACCGCTTCAGCTACAGCCGGCTTTGGTCGTGAACGCCGGCGCTGAGCATTATTGGGATAGATCACAATTTTTTTAAATTCGCCATCGCCTTTACTTCGTGATCTCAACTCCTGATCATCCTGCAAGGCCATATGGACCAGACGGCGATCATGAGCGTTCAGGGAATTAATCGTTACCGGTTTACGCAGACGTTTAGCTTTGGCCCCAAGCCGCAGAGCCAACCCTGAAATATCCTCTTCATGACGTTGTCTGAAACCATCGCAATCAATAAAAATCCGGCCCCCTTTCTGACCATGCATCTTATTCATCAAAAACTGCAGTGCATCCAGAACGGCTCCTCTTTTATTGATCAGGATATCCAGATCATCAGCCTTGATGTCAAGATAGAGTTCGCTTTCCTGCAGAGAAAAATCGATCTTACCGTTTTCAATTTTAATCAACTCAAGAATACGACTCAATGAAGAACAGATCAAAGGGGCATCAAACTCCGGAATCAGACGTTCGATATTTCCACCCTCAGTACAAGACTGATCCGTTCTGAAACTCTTCTGCCGCTGCGGTCTCGGCTTGGATTCAGAACGGCCGCCCGGGTTATCCCTTGCGTCCTCTGATTCATCTCCGAAGGTTGATTTAATCAGATCCTGAACCAGTTCTTTGCCACCGAGCTCAGTTTTACACACCCTGATCAAAGCACTTTTACCTCCCAGAATTCCGAAAAGTTTCTTGCTTTCCCGCCGCACAACCTCGTATTCAAGCTCAGCTTCACTAATATTATGGGCAAAACAGGCCTTTTCTACTGCTTCCTTGACATCCTTGCCGGCAAATTCTAGATCTGTAGACATTTTTCTTTATTCCTCTTAACTCTGTTTATGATGTCGCCACTTGGCGCATAACCATATATTGCTGTCCGATGGAGAGCACATTGTTGACCAGCCAGTAGAGTACCAGGCCCGCAGGAAAGTTGAGAAACATGAAGGTAAATATGATGGGCATAAAGAGCATCATCTTGGCCTGCATGGCATCTCCGGTGGATGGCGTCATTTTTTGCTGCAGAAACATTGTCGCCCCCATAATCAGAGGGGTGACATAATAGGGATCCTTGGCGGAAAGATCAAGAATCCAACCAAAGAAAGGAGCATGGCGCAATTCAATTGCAACCATCAAAGCCCGGTAGAGAGCGAAAAAGACCGGAATCTGGACAACGATCGGCAGACAGCCGCCGAAAGGATTGACCTTGTTTGTCCGGTAGAGATCCATCATCTCCTTGTTGAGACGGGCTTTATCGTCCTTGTATTTCTCTTTCAACTTGGCGAGTTTGGGCTGAACCAATTTCATCTTGCCCATCGATTTATAGCTTTTCTGTGAAAGCGGATAAAAAGCCAGTTTTATGAGGATCGTCAAGACAATAATCGCGATGCCGTAGTTGTGAACATACTGATTGAAAAAATGCAGCATCTGTACCAACGGCCGGGCAATTACTCCAAACCAGCCATACTCAATGGAGTTTTCAAGGTGGACTCCCAGGCTCTGCAGGATAACCCCCTTTTTCGGACCGATATAAACTTTTACACGATCCGCCTGGTTTACCTGCAAGCCGGTGACCAGATGGGTTGCGTCGAGACGTTCGATCGTACCCGCTGTCCGCGAAATTGACATCTCATCCGGAGCGATGATAGCACTGATAAAATATTTTTTGGTAAAACCGAGCCAGGCAATCGGACCCATCAACTCTTGACGACTTAATTTTTTCTCTTTTTTTGAAGGTTTATAAAGTTCCTCACCAATATACCCGAGAACGCCGCTGTAAACATAGCGGGTCTTCTCTTCCAGAGCTTTCGTGTGAGTCCAGTTAAGTTTTACTGAATCTACTTTATGGGTTACACCTGCTCCGTCAACATACGAATAGATAACTTCCAACAAGTAACTTTCCGGCTGAAAAACAAACTCTTTGATCAAGCTATCACCTGAGCTAAGTTCAGCCTTTAACTGTAAGCTTTTCGTGGTACCGCTGACATCAACAACCTGAGTCTTATCTGATTCAAAAAGCAGGTTTTTATCGTTATACCAGACCCCCTTTATACTGACCGAACCGGACAAGGGATATGAACCCTCCCGATCGGATGTAACCAGATTAAGATCCGGACTGTTCTGATCAAGATCGGTACGATATCTCTTCAGAGAAAAAGATTTTAACTGACCCCCTAAGGTATCAATTTCAGCCTGATAAAGAGTGTTGTTAACGGTAACTATTTCACCTTTCTCAACCGGAATTACTGGCTCAGGTGATGTTTTTTGATCGGTTACGGTAACTTGACCACCGACCTCAGGTTGTACAACCTGATTTGATCTCTGGCTAACTACAGTATTAACCTGTTTCTCAGCTACAGCAGGATTTTTTGGTGCTGTCGGGAACAAGTATTGAAAACCTAAAAGAACAGCTAAAGACAGGGCGATTGCTAGAATTGTACGTTTTTCCATCAGAAAAAATCCTTCAATTAAAACTGTTCCGGTTTAGACGGAAACATTTCAGGGGTCTGACCCCCCGTAAGATTTATAAACTACAGACGAAACATTAAGTGCAGACAAGGATACAGAAGAGGAGAAACTTAAACAGGAGAAACGGTTGAGATATCTTTATTATCAGGCCGGGTCATAACCTCCGGTAAAAAGAGGATTGCATCGCACTATCCGCCATCCACCCTTGCAGAGACCTCTACATAAGCCATACTTCTCCAGGGCATCGAGCATATACTGCGAACAGGAAGGGGTAAAACGACAAGAGCTGCCGAAGTAGGGAGCTAAAAAATACTGGTAGAATTTAATAAGACTAATGCAGATTTTTTTTAACATCAGTTCAATGTCGAGGAGTGTAATCTGGGCCGCGTACTCTTGGCTAAAATCCCACT
>JAGGTT010000068.1 GCA_021163565.1 Candidatus Tharpella sp. | reverse complement strand
AGAATCATTCATCTTTTCTGCATAATACAAAAGGTTCAAACTTGATTGTACATAAAAAACCTGGCAAGAGCAATGATCCGATTGCCTCTGAAAAGCTCGCAAAATGATCGGCATACCGCTGAGTATTCCAGTTAGTCTACAGCATTCCTGAATTTGAGGCGTCCTGACACTCTATAAGCTGACTACTTTAGCTTCGAGCAGGCCGTCAACCTTGAGCAAGGCATCAAGAACTTCCTGGGTGATTTTGTCGTCAACTGAGACAAAAGATACCGCTTTGCCGCCTTTGATTCGGGAGAGGTTAAAACCTGCTATGTTAATCCCATAATTACCCAGCACCGTTCCGACCCCGCCGACAATCCCCGGCTTATCGACATTTTTGAAATAGAGGTAGGTTCCGGCAGAGACCATCTCCAGACGGAATTGATCGAGCATTAGAATCCGGCCTTGATCATCGCCGAAAACGGTTCCGGCAACCATCATCTCTTCAACATCAGTCTTGACTTTGACCACAAAAAGATCATTCATATTGGCAAAGCTGCTGTTTTTTGATTCATAAACTGTGAGCTTCCGCTCCCGGGCAAGGTAGGGTGCATTGATAAACGACACCGTCTCGGGCACACTGCGCTCCATGAATCCTTTCAGAGCGGCACTGGTAAAGGGCTGAAAATTAAAGGGTGAATCAAAAACCCGTTCGCCAAAATCCTCGATGAATTTACTGCCGACCATAATCATTTCAATCTGTTCGGCACGGCCGTTGATCACCTGGGCTGCCAGGTGACCCATCGCTTCGGCAAGATCAAAGTAGTGCCGCATCTCGCCCGGCAACTGGGCCCGCATATAGGGAATATTGACCGCATTTTCATAGGATCGGTCATTAAGAGCATTCACCACCTGTTCGGCAATAATTACCGCAACCCCTTTCTGTCCTTCAGCGGTATTGGCCCCTAAATGCGGTGTGACAAAAATATTTTCGAGCTCAAGAAAGGGGTGATCTCCCAGAGGTTCACGACTGAAAACATCAACCCCGGCCGCAAAAATTTTACCGCTTTTAACGGCCTCGTAAAGATCCTCCTCATTAACAATCCCACCCCGGGCACAGTTGACCAGAACCACGCCTTCCTTCATTTTGGCAATCTCTTTAGCCGCTACCATATTCGTAGTTTCATCGGTCAGCGGCGTATGGAACGTTATAATATCACTCGCAGTCAACAACTCATCGAGGCTTTCACATAGTTTTATGCCGTGAGCTTCAGCTTTGATCTTTTTAACATAAGGATCGAATGCTATAACCTGCATCCCGAAACTTTTGGCCCGTACAGCCACATTTCCGCCAATTCGACCGAGTCCGACGATACCTAAGGTTTTACCGTAAAGCTGGATGCCCATATATTTTTTACGGTTCCACTCCCGATTTTTAAGCGATATATTGGCCGCTGGAATCTTGCGGCAGGCGGAAAGCATCATCCCGAGGGTCAGCTCAGTCGCGGCAATCGTATTACCGGTCGGGGCATTCATAACAATAATGCCTTTGATACTGGCAGCTTCAATATCGACATTATCAAGCCCAACCCCGGCCCGGCCAATGATCTTTAAACGCCCTGGATTCTCGAGTAGTTCAGCCGTAATACTGGTTCCGCTGCGGGTGATAATAGCATCATAGTCACCAATAATTTTTTTCAACTCCACCTCGTCAATCCCAACCCTGATATCAACCGTAATTGAGCTGTCAGATTCCAAGATATCAATCCCCTCGGAAGCTATATTGTCACTAACCAGAACCTTGAAATGTGCCATAGTGAAACCTCATTTGATTTTTTTATTTTTCAGTTAATGCTTAAGGTCTGCAACTAACAGACCGTGAAAAAAAGGGCAAGCTTTTTGAGAAGTGAAATTTTGCTAAAAAATTGATTAAAAACTTGACGATACATCGGCAACCTGTTAAAGCGAATAGCCTTAAAAATTAAACCGTTTAACTACTTTTGGAGGAGACTGTTATGAAGAAAGTTTTAACCTTGGTTCTGGCCCTGTTTCTAAGCGGCATAATGTTAAGCAGTGGTTTTGCTGCTGAGACGATTAAAATCGGCTTTAATATCCCCATGACCGGCGAGATCCCCAAGGTCGGTGAATCCTCCAAATTTGCCGCCGAAATGCTTAAAGCTGACATTAACGGCCAGGGCGGATTGAAAGTCGGTGATAAACAATATAAACTTGAATTTATCTATGAAGACAATGAATCCAAAGCTGAATCTGCGGTAGCCGTAGCCCAGAAATTAATTGACCGCAACAAAGTTTTGGCAATCATCGGACCGAACTCCAGTAAACAGGCAGTTCCAGCCGGCGAGATTGCCGACCTCAACCAGGTCGTCATGGTCTCACCCTGGTCCACCAACCCCGATACAACTCTAGATCGCCCCTACGTTTTTCGGGCGGCTTTCCTTGATCCTTTCCAGGGACCGGTTGCAGTTGATTTCGCGATGGAACAATTCAAGGCTACAAAAGCTGCCGTGCTTTACGCGCTGGCAAATGACTACAGTAAAGGTCTGGCCGAAATTTTCAAAGCTGATTTTGAAAAAAAGAGTGGCGCCGGTTCAGTTGTCGCCTTCGAAAGCTACGGCGACAAAGACCAGGATTTCAGTGCCCAGCTGACCAAAATTATTGCAGCTAAACCTGATTTTATCTTCCTGCCCAATAATTATAATGAAGTCGCATTGACCGTCAAACAAGCCCATGATCTGGGCTGGAAAGGGCCTTTCATGGGTTCAGATGCCTGGGGTTCAGCTGAATTGATGGATCTCTGCGGCGACGACTGTATCGGTCTCTATTTCTCAACTCACTATGCAGCAGCCGGAGCCAAAGGGGCAACCAAAGAGTTTATTGACCGTTACAAGAAAAAATACGGATATATCCCGGATGACGTTGCCGCTTTGACCTGGGATGCCACCCGTCTCGTTCTTCAGGCAATTCAGGAAGGCGGCAAGTTG
Source organism: Candidatus Tharpella sp. (assembly GCA_021163565.1). Lineage (GTDB taxonomy): Bacteria > Desulfobacterota > Anaeroferrophillalia > Anaeroferrophillales > Tharpellaceae > Tharpella. The sequence goes on along the minus strand of JAGGTT010000068.1, from coordinate 628 downwards.
AGTGGCGAATTACGTAAAGACCGTAAAGCCCTGCGTGAGTCCATGGCCAACGTCAAAAGCTTTGCCGGTATTACCGGCGACATGAAATTTGACGAACAGGGTGATCCGATCAAATGTGCGGTTGTCGTTCGCATTAATGAAAAAGGCCAGTTTGTCTTCACGAAATCTGTTTGCCCATAAAAATCCCACAAACCCTAAGAGTACGTGATGCACGTACTCTTAGGGTTCTTTTTATTAGTAACTTAACTTGCGGACTTTACTGCATTAACAGTGCAGTTTAAATTTTATTTAAAAGACCTGTGTTTGATATCTTTCTCCAAAATATACTTAATGCTTTACAGTGGGGAAGTTTTTACTCTCTGATTGCTTTAGGCTATACCCTGGTTTACGGAGTTTTGCGACTGATCAACTTCGCCCACGGCGATATTGTCATGGTCGGAGCCTATATTGCATTTTTTATCTCCAGTACCTTGCTCGGTAAATATGGGATGCCCGCTTTTCTCCCCGGTTGGGCGGTTCTCGCCATAACCATTCCACTGACTATGGTTCTAACCTCACTGGTCGGGGTTACGATTGAACGCATTGCTTACCGCCCCTTGCGGCGTAAGGGGGCACATCGCCTTTATGT
>JAGGTT010000129.1 GCA_021163565.1 Candidatus Tharpella sp. | reverse complement strand
GTTAAGAATATGGAGCGCAGTGTCCGGGTCAAGGGCCTCTGTGAACGTGAATATCCGGCCGATATTGTGATCTGGCCGATCCAGTTTACGGTGGCCGATAACAACCTGCAGAATCTCTATCAGACGATCGCGAAAAACAGCCGTAAAATTATCGATTTTCTCAACCAGAATCAAATCGATACCGCTGATATTTCCCATAACCCACCGGCAATCACTGACAAGTCGGCTCAAAGTTATGGTGGTGGTGATCGGATTCAATTCCGCTACAGCGCGACCCAGACCATATCAGTCTACTCCAAAGATATTGCTACGGTCCGTAAAGCGATGCGCACTCTGGCTGAACTCGGCCAGGAGGGAATTGTCTTCAATAACCAGAATTACGATGCCAAAATTGAATATATTTTCACCAGGCTCAATCAGGTTAAACCGGAGATGATTGAGGAAGCCACTCGCAAAGCCCGCACGGTAGCCTTGAAATTCGCCAAAGATTCCAAGAGCCGTCTCGGCAAAATCAAACGCGCCTCTCAAGGTCAGTTCAGCATCAGTGCCCGGGATAAAAGTAGTCCCTACATGAAACGGATCCGGGTGGTCTCAACCGTTGAATACTATCTATCGGACTAATTAATGACGAATAAATCGAGAATTATAGTTATCGGCGGCGGGGCTGCCGGCATGATGGCCGCCGGGGCGGCAGCTGCTACCGGAGCCCGGGTTCTACTACTGGAAAAAATGCAGCAACCCGGCCGCAAACTGGCAATTACCGGCAAAGGCCGCTGCAACCTGACCAACATTTGTGAAATCAGGGAGTTTATCGAACATTTCGGCAAAAACGGCAAATTTCTGCGCCAGACTTTCCACCACTTCTTCAACCGGGAGCTGGTTGATTTTTTCGCCGGCAACGGTCTTGAAACGGTCACCGAAAGAGGCGGCCGGGTTTTTCCTGCAAGTGGCAAAGCTCCTGAAGTAGTCAAAATTATGCGTGACTGGCTGCAAAAATCCGGGGTCACCGTGCGCTTTAACAGCCCGGTGGAAGAACTCCTGCTTAAAGATAAAAAGCTGGCCGGAGTTATGGTCAAGGGTGAGGAATTTCCTGCGGCCGCAGTCGTTCTGGCAACTGGAGGCAAATCCTACCCGAAAACCGGGTCGACCGGTGATGGTTATCGCCTGGCTGAAAGTTGCGGCCATACAATCATTGCCCTCCGGCCGGCCCTGGTACCCCTGATCTGCGCCGAAAATCACACCCGCGCTGCTCAAGGTCTGACGCTGCGTAATATCGCTGTCACTCTTTTTATCAATCAGAAAAAAACCAGCCGTCTTTTTGGCGAGATACTGTTTACGGCAGACGGTGTCAGCGGCCCGACTATACTGACCTTGAGCCACCAGGTGGTGAGCAATCTGGAGAGCGGTGATCAGGTTGAAATTGAACTCGACCTGAAACCGGCCTTAGATGAGAAAAAACTTGATACCCGTCTGATTCGTGATTTTCACAAGCGCGGCAAGGAAGATATGGAATCCATTCTCCGCGGTCTGCTTCCCAGAGAGCTGTTAAGCGCCTGTCTGCAAATGACCGGTATCGACCCGCAACGCCAGGGCCATCATGTAACAACTCAGGAACGTAAACGACTTCGTTCCTGGCTTAAAGGTCTGCGGCTACAAATCAGCGGCTACCGGCCTTTAGACGAAGCAATTATCACTGCCGGCGGGGTCTCTCTGAAAGAGATCAACCCCAAAACTATGGCCTCGCTAAGACTTGATAATCTCTTTATTGCCGGTGAGCTTCTGGATCTTCAGGCTGATACCGGCGGTTATAATCTCCAGGCCGCCTTCTCAACCGGTCATCTGGCCGGAATCTCGGCCGCCAGTTTAATCATCTGAATCACTATAAATATTTCACAATGACAAAAAAAGGATATCTCAACCGCGATGACCAGACAAGAGTTTACCGTCGGTCTTATTTCCGACACTCACGGCTGGTTACGGCCGCAGGTTATTGATCAGCTTAAAGGCTGCGATGCCATTATTCACGCGGGTGATATCTGTGATGACGAAATAGTTACGAGACTTGAAGAAATCGCTCCGGTATATCCGGTCGCCGGCAATATGGACAGGAAGGGGAAATATCCGGCCAGCAACTTGATTCAGCTCAGCGGCTACTCAATCTACATCATACATGATTTTGCCGCGATCGATCTTGATCCGGCGGCCGCCGGCATAGACATTGTCATCTCCGGACACACCCATCAACCCGACCGCTTCAAGCGCGGGCCGGTTACCTGCATCAATCCCGGCAGCTGCGGCCCGAGACGGCCCGGCCGCCCGATAAGCATGGCCCGCATGCGGCTCTCAGCGGAACAGATAAGCACTGATTTCATAGACCTTGAACCCGTGAGTAGAAACTAATGCGAGCGTTGAAGAACGGCCATAACCTCAAGGTGAGTGGTTCCCGGATACATATCGTAGGCTTTGATTGAAGTGAGAGTAAAATTTCCGACCGGAGTTTTAAGACGGGCCAGATCTCGTGCCAGAGTCGCCGGATTACAGCTGATATAAACCAGTTTGCGAGCCGGACTTCGTAATATATTGTCAACAACATCTGCGTGCAGACCGACCCGGGGCGGATCAACCACCAGAGCATCTAAGAGGTCGGTAAAAACTATTTTTTCCGCCCGGCCGCTGATAAAGCTAATATTTGTAAGATTATTTCGTTCCGCATTACTGCGGCCTCGCGCCACCGCCGCCGCATCACTCTCATAAACCGTCAGGCTCTTGACAACCTGGGCCAGCGGCAGAGAAAAAGTACCGCTGCCGCCGTAGAGTTCAGCCACCGTACTTAAATCAACACAATGATTTACAAGGTCTCTGATTATAAGGCCGACTACCTGCGGATTAACCTGGGCGAATCCGGATGCGGCCAGTTCGAGACGACCAAAACCATAATCTTCTCTGATAATTTCCGAAATCGTCTTGATGCTTTCAAGGTTTCCAGAACGGAAACGACCGCGGCAGCCTGTCGCGGCAAAATCTCCGACACGGTTAGCCAGGGCATAACAGGTCGTCAGACCATCAGGCAGCAACCCCGGGTTCTCGCCCAGCTTATGCAGCAGTTTTTTCAGCCCCGGGGCCAGCACCATACAGTCCGGCACGGCCACGATCCGGTGCGAGCGGCGCTGCAAAAAACCGATATTTTTTTCCTGATCACAATGAAAAACCGCCCGATGACGGTAAGCATAGATCTCCGGGGCCGCAATCATATCTAGGGGCC
>JAGGTT010000034.1 GCA_021163565.1 Candidatus Tharpella sp. | reverse complement strand
TTTTAAGCCATGTCAAAGAGTGGAATGTTGAAGCCATCAAAGCCGACCCGGTTCAATGCGGTCTCTCCGGCTCACCAACCAAGGTCAAAAAGATTCAAAGCGTGGTTCTTACCGGCTGCGAAAGCCGTCAGGTCGCCAACAGTGAATCTGCAATTACCAACCTGATGAATGAACTGGTCAGTGAAAATATCATCGGTTGATAATGTAGCCCTTTTTCACACCCGGTTTTTACGATCAAAGCAGATATCATGATCTAAATGCAGCAGGAGCTATCAAAAAGATGAACAATAAAAAGAATGTAATGGTTTTCATTGAGTCGCGGGCCGGCAAAATTGCTGAAGTCAGTCTTGAATTACTCGGTGCCGCCACAGATCTCGCCAAGAAACTTGGCGTACAGGTTGAAGCTGTCGCTATCGGCCACAATCTTATTGACGAGCTTTCTGTTTTAGGCCATTACGGCTGCCAGAGAGTCTACTATATAGATGATAAGCGTCTCAACCATTTCACGTCGATCCCATATGCCAAGACAGTTGTCAGCACGATCCAGGCGCACAACCCCGGCATCGTTCTCTTCGGGGCCACGACCATGGGCCGTGATGTCGCCCCCAGGGTTGCTTCCGCCTTGAAATGCGGCTTAACAGCCGACTGTACTGACCTGAAGATCGGCGAGCATAAAATCAAGGATAAGAGCTACCAGGATATCCTGCTCCAGATTCGCCCGGCTTTCGGTGGCAATATCATTGCAACAATCGTCTCCCCGGAAAGTGTGCCGAGTATGGCGACCGTTCGCGAGGGCGTAATGAAGATGGTTACCCCAAACCCCGATCTGACCATCGAGATCATCAGCGAGGCCTGCCAGGTCAGCGATGACGATTTTCTGACTGAAGTACTTGAGGTCATCAGCGAAGAGAGGGCTGTCAATCTTAAAGCCGCCCAGATTATCGTCTCTGCCGGCATGGGGGCTTCAGATCCCGAAGCGATCACTCTGGCCCAGGATTTAGCCCACGCGTTATGCGGCGAATTAGGCTGTTCCCGGCCGGTAGTCGATTCCGGTATTCTCGACAAGGATCACCAGGTCGGTCAAACCGGCATTACCGTACGTCCCAATCTCTATATCGCCTGCGGCATCTCCGGACAGATTCAACACCGGGCCGGCATGTCAGAGGCCAAACGAATCATCGCCATCAATAAAGACCCCCATGCCCCGATTTTCGCTATCGCCCACTACGCTATTGTCGGCGATGTCAAAGATATCCTGACCAAGATGATCAAGGCCTACAAAAAAGCCTAAGGAGTAGTGATAAAATGGTAAATTTTTATCGAGATAACGCCGACATACTTTTTCATATGAAGAACCTCGATTTAGACCGGGTAATCGATCTGAAAGAGGATGGCTTCAAAGATAAGGAAGAGTTCCCATATGCCCCCAAAGATACCGCCGACGCTCGAGACAACTATGACCGGGTGCTGGAAATTGTCGGCGAAATTGCCGGTGAATTCGTCGATCCTCGAGCCCGTGAGGTTGATGAAGAGGAAGCCCAGTTTGCCGATGGTCAGGTAACCTATCCAAAGGGTATTCTTGAGTCTATTGAACGGCTCAACCAGGCCGATCTGGCCGGGTTTACAATGCCGCGTCAGTATGGCGGCATCAATATGCCGATAACGATCTTTTCGGCGGCCATCGAAATGGTTTCCCGGGCCGACGCTTCACTGATGCTGGTTTTTGGTCTTCAGGGATTAAGCGACACTATCTGTAAATTCGGTTCTGAGGAACAGAAAGAAAAATATCTGCACCGCTTTGCAACCGGCGAAGTCATGGGTTCAATGGCCCTGACCGAACCCGACTCCGGTTCAGACCTGCAGTCGGTCGCTCTGCGCGCGCATCAGGATGAAAACGGCACCTGGCGTCTTAACGGCGTTAAACGATTCATCACCAACGGTTGCAGTGATATTTCTCTGGTCATGGCCCGTACCGAAGAGGGTTCAACCAGCGGCCGGGGACTTTCACTTTTCATCTACGAACGCGACCAGGACATGAAAATACGCCGAATCGAGCACAAACTCGGTATCACCGGCTCTCCAACCTGCGAACTCCAGTTTAACAATGCCAGAGCGGAACTCTTGGGAAAACGCAAACTGGGATTGATTAAATATACTATCTATCTGATGAACGGGGCCCGGCTCGCGGTGGCCGCCCAATCGGTCGGGATTGCTGAAGCCGCTTACCGCAAGGCTTACGCCTACGCGAATGACAGGGCTCAGTTTAAGCAGCCAATCCGGAACTTCGCCGTCATTTATGAGATGCTGACGGAGATGAAAGTTGCGATCGAAGCCACCCGTTCACTGGTATTTGAAACCTCCAAGATTGTCGATATCAAAGAGGGTATCGAAGACCGTATCGAAAACTACCCTGATCGAGCCGCTGACCTGAAAGCTGACCTTAAACGCTATACCCGATTGGCTTCACTCTTCACACCGCTGGCCAAGAGTTACGCTGCCGAGATGGCTAACAAAGTCACCTACGATGCTATTCAGATTCATGCCGGAGTCGGCTTCACCAAGGAATTTGATGTCGAACGTCACTATCGGGATGCCCGCATTACCAATATTTATGAGGGTACCACACAGTTGCAGGCGATTGCTGCCTTAGGTGGAATTATTGCCGGAGTTGTCTCTGAAAGACTCAGTGAATATGAAGATAATTACAATTTTTCCCAACTCGGAGAGATCTTTAAAACGGCTCAGAAGATGCGAACTAACCTGGAAATGGCTATCTCTTTTATTAAAGACAAAAGCGACTCAACCTTTCAGGAGTATCACACCGGCCGCCTGGTTAATATGACTTGCGATGTCATCCACGCCTACCTGCTCTGCCGCGATGGGATACAATCAGAACGCAAGACCAATATCGCTAAGATTTTCATAAACAAGGCTCAGTTTCGGGTTAAATCAACTCTGGATTATATTCTCGCGAATGATCACAGTATCATCGATCTGCACCGTCAGGTAATTGATGACTGAACGGAATTTTTAAGACTTGACAATTAAAGAGTATCAATATAGTATACGGCGCTTTTTTATTTCTAAGAATACTCTGTCTTCTGCCTTGAGAAACTTGTTCAAAACCATACAGAGCACCTGAAAACAACACTTTTATTATCGGAGAAAGATAATGGCTGTACCAAAAAGAAGAACATCCAAAGCAAGAAAAAGGCAACGTCGTTCCCACTTGGCGATTACCGCCCCGCAGACCAGTACCTGCCCCAACTGCCAGGCAACGACTGTTCCCCACCGGGTCTGTTCATCATGTGGCACATATAAAGGTGAAACCTTTATTGAAGTAGATTAAACCCTATGATTCCTCGTTTCGAAGGTGGCACGGGGATCACGCACTTTTCCCGGCCATGGTTATGTGAAAAAAAGACCATAGCCCGCCAACCTTCATCAAAACAAGGCCGCCCATGAAAATTGCAGTTGATGCCATGGGCGGAGACCAAGCCCCGCAAGAGATCGTCGCCGGCGCTGTAGCCGCAGCGAAGGACCTCAATCTGCAGATCATTCTGGTCGGAATTCAAGATCGTATTGAAAGTGAATTAGCTAAACACGACATCAAAAATCTGCCGATATTTATCCAGCCGGCAGCCGAAGTCGTGACCATGGATGATTCACCCAGCAAAGCGATGCGCCGCAAACGTGAATCATCGATTGCAGTCGGCCTGAGACTGGTTCGCGACGGCCGGGCTCAGGGCTTCATCTCAGCCGGAAATTCGGGAGCAACCATGGCGATTGCCATGGTCAC
>JAGGTT010000263.1 GCA_021163565.1 Candidatus Tharpella sp. | reverse complement strand
TTCTGATGGTCGCAGCCGGGTTTCAGTGTAGAGAAAAGCCAGCCGGGAATTTTTGAAGCCGACTCTTTTCGGAATCCGGCTCAATCTCAACAGCAGGCTGGTGCGGGCGGAGCGATGCAGGGAGTAGGCGATCTGAAATTTCAGTTCGCGTAATTTCGCGGCCTGTCGCAACAGGCCTTTTATGCCGCTCTCCCGGCCCCGTTTTGCAAACGGGATAACCCCGGTCAGCAGCGGGTCGCGTTTTACCAGAGTTGCGGCCAGAGGGGTGGTCATCATCCAGATCTCGGCCTGCGGATGGAGCTCTTTTAAGGCCGCGATCAACGGGGTGGAAAGGATGGTGTCGCCAAGAAAACTGGTCTGCACCAGAAGCACTCTCATCGTGGTCCCCGTCGTTTAAATTCCCGGTAGAATGCCTGGCCCCGTTTTTCAACAGCCTGCCAGAGTTGCAGGTTATCGGCCAGAACTTTACGCAGCGGCGTCTGGTTGTAGATTTTTAAGAACCGCAGCCGGTCGCGCCGGGTGAGGCCGATTTCAAAACTGGAGAAATGGAGTGCCGCCAGATCTTTGATCTGCCAGCGGCGGGGCAGTTGTCGGCGTTGGCGCACGCGGTGCAGATCAATCAGATGCAGAATCGGTCTTTTCGGGTTCGGAACTCGGCCATTTTCAAGTTCAAGCAGAAAATGGCAGATATAGAGATCACAATGGTTTAATCCAGCCCGGTGCATGGTGCCGGTGATCCGGGCCACTTCATTTATCAGAGCCCGTTTCAGTTCGGACGATGGCGGTTTGACCGGCCACTCCCGGCAGAAATCTTCCAGGCTGGTACAGTTATCAAGATCTTCGGTAATAATAAATGATTGTTTATTGACCGGATTGGTTCCCCGGCGGCCGTAGGCAACCAGCGGGGTTGTCGGGATATCTAAGGCTTCCAGCAGTTTGATTGCCTGCCACTCATTTTCAGCCCCGCTGATTGGCCATTTAAGGCGAAACAGGCTTTTTAAGAACCGGCGCCAGCCGAGACCGTGATGAAGTTTGGCAAAATAGCTTTTTCCATCATGCTTAAACTGAAGCGTCCGGCGTCCGTCCTTATGGCGGTAGAGTTTGCCTTCAAGGGCAAAAATCTTCATGAACGGCTTCTCTTTGAGCCAACCCTGCCGCCAGGAGTTCGGGATTTCGAGAATGTCGGAAGTTTGATCAAGGTTCATGAAAGGTAGCCTGTGTCTTTTTTGATGATTATGACATCTTTTAACATAAAATAACGGCAAGATGGAACAAAAAACCTGAATCAGGCGGAAGCCTGTGGTTGAAATGAATACTCTTTGTGTGTTAGTTAGGCGAAAGTGAATAATCATTGGAAAAAATAACTTTTAAGTACAGGATAGAATGATGAGTGAAGAAGTAAGAGTGCGCTTTGCCCCGAGTCCGACTGGCTATCTCCATATCGGCGGAGCGCGGACCGCAATTTTGAACTGGCTCTATGCCCGGCAGAATAACGGGAAACTGATTTTGAGAATTGAAGATACCGATGCCGAGCGTTCAACCAGCGAGATGATTCAAGGTATTCTTGACGGGCTTGAGTGGCTCGGGATCGAATGTGACGAAGGGCCCTATTATCAGACCGATTTTATCGAGGAGCATATTGGCGCCGCGGAAGCCCTGCTGGCTTCGGGAGCAGCTTACAAGTGTTTCTGCAGCAAAGAGGAGCTTGCGGCAAAACGCGAGATCGCAAAAGCCAACAAAGAGGATTTCCGTTACGATCGTACCTGCCGGAAACTTTCTCCGGCTGAGGTCGCGGAGCGGGAGAGTCAGGGGCAGCCGTATGTGGTGCGTTTAAAGGTTCCGGAGGGTGATGGTGCGGTCGTTTTTGATGACGCAGTTTATGGTACGATTACTAAACGTTATCAGGATATTGAAGATTTTGTCATTGTCCGGGCCAACGGTCAGCCGCTCTACCTGCTTTCTAACGTGGTTGATGATGCCCGCGATCGAATCAGCCATGTTATTCGCGGCCAGGACGGTCTCGGCAACACCCCGAAACAGATTCTGCTCTATGAGGCTCTGGGTAAGAAACTGCCGATTTTTGCTCACATGAGTCTGACCCTGGATCCGAAGAAAGCCAAAATTTCCAAGCGTACTCACGGGGAACTGGTGGCAATTCATTTCTATCGTGACCACGGTTTTCTCCCCTGGGCCCTGGTTAATTTCCTGGTCCTGCTGGGCTGGTCAAATCCTGAGTCAAGAGAGATATTCTCTTGTGAAGAGTTGCTTGAGGCCTTCTCGTTTGCGGGTATGAATCGGGCTAATTCAATCTTTAATGTCAATAAGAATGATCCTAAATTTATTACTGACCCCAAAGCTATCAACATGAACGCCCACTATATTAAAAGCATGGCTCTGACGGAGCTTGAGCCCTATGTCAGGGCCGAGCTTGAAAAGGCCGGTTTGTGGCGGGCTGAGTATGCGGGTGAAAGTCAGGAGTGGTTTCTGAAAACTGTTGATCTGATCCGGGCCCGCTACCATCTGCTGACCGATTTCGCAGTTCTGGGAAAACCCTATTTCAGTGACCAGGTTGAATTTGAGATTGAAGCCAAGGCCCGGCGCCGCAACCTTGATAAATTTCCAGACTTAAGTCTCTGGCTGCCGCAGCTTGCCGACCGGTTGGAGCAGCTTGAAGATTTCAGTGAAGCCGCAATTGAAGATCTGATGCGAGTTTTCGCCGAGGAGCTTGAGGTTAAACCGGGCGCCATCATCAATGGCGTCAGAACCGTAATTACCGGCCAGCTCGCCGGCCCCGGCCTGTTTGAAATTGTTACAACTATCGGGCGGGAGCGGGTAGTCGCCCGTTTGCGGAATACCCCAAATCTCTACTAGCTTTTCCGGTCGTAATGAGTGGAAAATAAAAAATAAAAAGCCGGAAGTGAAACTTGTTGTTTACTTCCGGCTTTTTGCTTATCCGGCATACGGCCCGTACATTCTTATCCGGATCCACTATTCGTAGAGTTTTTTCGCACCGAGATAGCGTTCGCCTTCGCTGTAGATACAGCCGCAATATTGCTGCCGGTACATCTTTTTCTCTTTTGATATCTCGATTCCCTCTTTCCAGCCTTCCCGAAAATCTTCATAGTAGAATTTAACTCCGTAGCGGCGGCCGAGTTCCTCGCCGAGGGTGCGGATTGTTTCGTGTTGCTGAAATTTACTGTAGAGCAGGGTTGTGGTAAAGGCTTCAAAGCCGCCTTTGTGAGCGATTCTGGCCGCCTTTTCGAGACGATCCTGATAGCAGAAAAGGCAGCGTTCAGATTCACGGAAAATGGCATGTTTGAGGAAATTCACCAATTCATAACGTTTATCGACAATCAGCGGCAGCTGGACACTGTCGGCCCAGTCAGAAAGCGTCTCGCAGCGTTTCTGCCACTCGCTGTAAGGGTGAATATGGTTGTAGTAGAAGGCA
>JAGGTT010000221.1 GCA_021163565.1 Candidatus Tharpella sp. | reverse complement strand
GGCTAACACCGTCCATCCAAAATTAATTGCCTGAAAGAAGACAGTGGAAGGATTATTTATCTTACAACTTCACAAGTGTCAAAACTACTGGCACGATTACACAGGAATTACACATACAACCTGCCAACAACAACTAAGGGGTTACAGCCATAAAACTGTAACCCCTTATAATTATTATAAATGGTGCCGGAGGTCGGAATCGAACCGACACGGAGTCGCCCCCGCGGGATTTTGAGTCCCGTGCGTCTACCAATTTCACCACTCCGGCACGGGGTTTGGCTTGTAACAAAAAAACGGTGCCGCTGTCAAGCGGGATTTGTCCGGCTTAGCACAAATTTAGAGTAGACAATCCCAGATTTTCCGAGGGAAATCGGGTTATTTATCCTTACCCGGTTCACGGCTGCCTTTGTAGAGCGGATAGGCATTAAGGTCACAGGAGATACCGCCGTTATCGAAGGACCAGCGCCGATCCATTTTCAGACCGATCTCTTTTAATAGATTCCGGTTGCCGCTGAAGACAAAGGCTTCATAACCGGGGGCTGACTGTTTGAGAAAATCACCAAAACGTTTATAGGTGATTTTCAGTTCCTCCTCATCGCCAAGTCGATGACCATATTCGGGATTACAAATGATAATGCCGCCACCATTCGGGACTGGGGTTTCGGCAAAGTCACAGGTTATAAACTCAATTACATCATCAACTTCGGCCCGAGCCGCATTTTCCTTTGCAACATTAATCATTGCCGGATCGATGTCGGTAGCAATCAGGCGGATTTTACGATCCGGCCGGGAGCTTCGACGGGCTTCAGCTCTAAGAGCTAAAAGATCCATGTTTTTATAGCCAACCAGCGACTGAAATGAGTATGACTGACGCAGGAGGCCGGGAATCCGCCGCTGGGCTATAATTGCCGCTTCAATCGCCAAGGTACCGCTGCCGCACATCGGATTGATAAATGTTTTGGCACCGTCGTAACCACTGGCCGCAATCAATGCTGCCGCCAGGGTCTCGCGCAGGGGGGCTTTACCGGGATCAAGACGATAGTCACGCTGAGCCAGAGTCGGGCCGGAGGTGTCAAGATAGATTTTCACATCATCCTGCTGCCAGAAAAGATAGAAAACCAGCTTATCCCGTTTGGGGCCGGAATCGGGACGCCGGCCGGAGATTCTGCGAATCCGGTCAACAATCGCATCCTTGACCCTGAGATTAGCAAAACGGTTATCCCGAATTGTCGGATTATCAACTATCGAAGTGACCGAAAAATAGCCGTCTGCCGCAATCAGGTCTTCCCAGGTTAAAGGCATAAGCTTTTCGTACAATTGATCCGGATCAGAGGCCTTAAATGATGCCAGACGCCATAGAACCCGCTGGCCACAGCGGAGATTAAGGTTAAGTTTTATGGCGTCGTCAAAATCACCTTTACTGGTTATTGAGGTTGATTTCTCATCAATAATCGGCAGTTTTAAGGCCCGCATTTCACGTGACAAGAATGGGGCAACCCCGGGGGAACAGGGTACAACTATATGGTGACGACCCTCTAAAAGATGCATATGCTCAAACCAGAATCTCGGTACCGACCCCTTCCGGGGTAAAGATTTCAAGCAACAGACAGTGCGGCGTACGGCCGTCGACAATATGGGTTTTGCCGACTCCGGCTGCGAGCGCATCGAGACAGCAGGAAATTTTTGGCAGCATCCCGCCTTTAATCGTGCCGTCGGCAATCAGGGCCTCAATCTCACTGCGGTTGAGACTGCTCAAAAGTTCACCGGCAAGGTTGCTGACACCTTCAACATCGGTCAAAAGCACCAGTTTCTCAGCCTTTAAAGCCGCCGCCATCGCCCCAGCGACAAGATCAGCATTAATATTATAGGTCTCACCCGCAGCATCAACCCCGACCGGGGCAATAACCGGAATAAAGCCCGCCTCATCAAGCCGGTTAAGGATTTCAGGATTGACATGGGCCACGCGCCCAACCTTACCGACATCAATAATTTCCGGCGGCCGGTCAGCTTTCGGGGTATCGTACATCAATAGTTTCTCGGCCTGTAGCAGGCGGCCGTCCTTGCCACTTAAACCGACCGCAACCCCACCGTGACGGTTGATCAGATTGACAATATTTTTATTAACCTTGCCGACCAGAACCATCTCGACGACATCCATCGTATCCTGGTCGGTAATCCGCATCCCCTGGACAAAAGAGCTTTCAATCCCCATTCGTTCCAGAACCTTACCGATCTGCGGGCCGCCGCCGTGAACAATTACCGGATTGATGCCGATAAATTTAAGCAGGGCGATATCCTTGGCGAAAGACTCCTGTAACTTCTCGTCAACCATGGCATGCCCGCCATATTTAATGACAAATGTTTTACCGTAAAATTTTCTGATAAAAGGCAGTGATTCACTTAAAATTTCAGCTTTCTGAAGATATTTTTCCATAATTTTCCACCGTCCTAGGCTAAAAAACTATAACCAGATACTATAACCGGATACTATAAAATATAACGGCCCAGGTCTTCATCTTCGACCAAGTCGTCAAGTTTGCGACGAACTTCATCGGCATCAATATTGACCGTAACCCCGGCCATTTCCGAAGCATTGAAAGAGACCTCATCAAGCAGGCACTCTAACACCGTGTGCAGGCGGCGAGCCCCGATATTTTCATGTTTTTCATTCGCAAGACAGGCAATTTCAGCCAGCTGTTCAATCGCACCTTCATCGATTTTCAGGGTAACCCCTTCGGTCTTCATCAACTCGACATACTGCCGGGTCAAGGCATTTTCCGGTTCCGTGAGAATGCGGACAAAATCATCCTTATCCAGCGAATCAAGCTCAACCCGAATCGGGAAACGACCCTGCATCTCGGGAATCAGATCGGAAGGTTTGCTCCCGTGGAAGGCACCGGCAGCGATAAAAAGAATATGGTCAGTTTTGACGATACCATACTTGGTATTGACCGATGAACCCTCAACAATCGGCAGAAGATCGCGCTGCACCCCCTCGCGTGAAACATCCGGACTTGAGGTTCCCTCCCGGGCGACCACCTTGTCGATCTCATCGAGAAAGATAAT
>JAGGTT010000044.1 GCA_021163565.1 Candidatus Tharpella sp. | reverse complement strand
GTCTGGAGTTTAGTAAATTCGAGTTCATAACCTCTCTTTAAGGTTTCTCCATATTCAGTAAAAGGGCCGCTTAGAGGCAGGATTACCGCAATCTGCGAACCTTGGGCGAGGGCTGTCCGGTGGTTGTCTGCAGTACCCATCTCTGCCGCCAAGACTGATGCTGGCATCATTGCGATCAGAAAAAACAGCAGCAGTAAAAAATTTCTTTTATCCAGCTTTATTTTAAGCATCAAGCTTGCTCCGTATTGGTAAGTACAGATGAATTTTATAAAATCAGCGGCTCTCTTTATAGCGATTCAGATGCCTGAATGCAACTACGAATAGTCCGGCTGTAAAAAAAAGAGTTGTCACTTTTGCTTGACGCTGAAAAATTATATGATTAAACTGACATCCGGTTTAATCCCTGCTGGTTAAAGAAGAACCGGTTGTTTCTTGAAATTTAAGTGAAAATGATAATTTTAGTCTACGAGTCTGGCGTTGCCGGGAATTCATAGTACAATCACTAAACAACCATTAAATAATTACTGAAAACTATGGCGATAAAAATTCTGATTACCAATGATGACGGTATTGATGCCCCGGGAATCAATATCCTTAATGAAGGCCTGGTCGGACTGGGTGAATTGACAGTGGTAGCTCCTGAGCGCGAGCAGAGTGCCAGCGGTCATTCACTGACCTTGCAGCGGCCCCTGCGGATTGTCAAGCGGAAGCCCGGATGTTATGTGGTGGACGGTACTCCGACCGATTGTGTTTTTCTGGGGGTTAACCATATTATGCGGCAACAGAAGCCAGGCTTGCTAATCTCCGGCATCAACCGCGGTGGTAACTTAGGCGATGACATTACCTATTCCGGTACCGTGGCTGCGGCTTTTGAAGCGACTCTGCTGGGCATTCCGGCGATTGCCGTCTCTTTAGAGTATAAGCGTGATTTTCATTTTGCCACCGCGGCCCGGGTCGCACGCGAGGTAGCGGAAAAGGTACTTGTCCACGGGATGCCGGCTGATACCCTGCTCAATGTCAATGTTCCTGATCTTACCTGGTCTGAATTGGCCGGTTTCCGGGTGAATCGCCAGGGAAAGAGATGTTATTCTGATGTTGTCTGTGAGAATAAAGATCCGCGCGGGCGCCGCTATTTCTGGATCGGCGGCGAAGTCCTTAAAGGAGACGATCTTGCCGGTACTGATGCCGCTGATGTTAAAGCCGGCTTTGTTTCGATAACTCCAATTCATCTTGATCTGACCAACCATCGGGCTCTGGAACCTTTGCGGCAGTGGGAGTGGAGTATTTGAAGATCTATATGGAGACTTATGGCTGTCAGATGAATGTCAGCGATTCGGGCAAGATAACCCATCTTTTTGCCGAGCAGGGTTATTCGCTGACGGAAACAAGTAGTGACGCCGATCTTATCGTTATCAATACCTGCAGCGTCCGGGAAAAGCCCGAGCTCAAAATTTTCAGCGCCTTGGGCCGCTACATCCCTTTGAAACGGCAACGTCCGGAACTGGTAATTGCGGTTGGCGGCTGTGTCGCCCAGCAGTGGGGCGATAAGTTACTTAAGCGTTGTCCGGGACTCGATATAGTTTTCGGCACGCACCAGCTCGATAGCCTGCCGGATCTGGTTGCAAAAGTACGTCAATCCCGCCGCGCGGTGAGTGTGACCGAGTTTCTAAAATGTCCCGGAGGGCTTGAAGTAATGGCCATTCCGGCCGCCGGTACCGTAAGTGCGATGGTGACAATTATGCAGGGTTGTGATAACTTCTGCAGCTACTGTATTGTTCCTTACGTCCGGGGGCGGGAATATAGCCGACCGAGTGCGGCGATCATTGAAGAGGTCGGCAAACTGGCTCAGGCCGGAATTAAAGAGGTGATGCTTCTGGGTCAGAATGTCAACTCTTACGGATTGCAAGAGAAAAATGAGATCAGTTTTGCCGAACTTCTGGCTTTGGTTCATGATATCTCCGGCATCGAACGGATTCGTTTTACAACATCACACCCCAAAGATATGTCGGATGCGTTGATCTCTGCTTTCGCGGAGCTGCCGAAACTCTCGCCCTATCTCCACCTGCCGTTTCAGGCGGGAAGTGACACGGTTTTGTCCCGGATGGGGCGGGGTTATACGGCGGCAGACTATCTTGAAAAAGTTGAAAAATTACGCCGGGCGGTGCCGATGATCGCTCTGACCACAGATATTATTGTCGGTTTTCCCGGTGAAAGTGAAGCCGATTTTCAAAAGACTTTAGATATGCTGGAGAAGGTTCGTTACGATCAGATCTACTCATTTAAATATTCGATCCGCCCCGGAACCCGGGCCGCCGGGTTTGAGGATCTGGTGGCGGATGAGGAAAAACGTGAACGTCTGGCCCGTTGTCAGGGGTTTCAGGATGAGATAAGTCAGGAAATTCTTGCAGCTCAGGTCGGCAGCGTCAGTGAAGTGCTGGTCAGCGGGCCGAGTAAGCGGGGTGCGGGTGAGTGGAGCGGGAGGACCGGAGAGAATCGGATTGTCAATTTCCCGGCTCCGGCCGGAATCCAGGTCGGAGATCTTCGTCGGGTCAAGATTGTTACCGCCTTGAAACATTCACTCAAAGGCGAGGTCATCACTTAATGTCAGTTCTGGAAAAGTTGCAGCAGAAACGTTTTATCTGGTTTTATCTGGCACCGTTTCTGTTCTACTGCCTGCTGATTTTTTCTCTCTCAGCCCAGAGTGATCTGGCCGATATCAGTCCGGTTGCGATTCCGGATAAGATCGCTCATCTTGTGGAGTATGCCGGTTTCGGTTTTTTGCTGCTCCGGTTATTGCGTTATCTTGAGCCTGAGGCGGAATTTGTAAAACACCTGATCTGGGTTTTGAGTGCGGCCTTGCTTTATGGTCTAAGTGACGAAATTCATCAATATTATGTTCCAAATCGTGAATTCTCCTGGATGGATCTGCTGGCCGACGGGGCCGGCGGTTATTTCGGGGCGCGTATCTGGATGATTTTAATGG
>JAGGTT010000138.1 GCA_021163565.1 Candidatus Tharpella sp. | reverse complement strand
GGCATAAAAAAACAGACGGCACGACCGCGTGAGCGATCGTGCCGTCTGTTTTGATGTAATTTTATTCTTACAGGGCAGTTACATTCTCGGCCTGAGGGCCTTTCTGACCTTGAGTTACTTCCATGGAGACCTTCTGGCCTTCGTGGAGGGTTTTACGGCCACTGCCGTTGATTGCGCTGAAATGAACGAAAACGTCACTTGCACCTTCCTGTTCAATAAATCCAAAACCTTTCTCATCATTGAACCACTTTACTGTTCCTTCGACTATCTCTGACATAACATCCTCTTGCAAAATGTGCCATATTTGACATGGCGTTGTTAAATTGTCAGCGACTTAATTTGGCGTCAGCTGACTTGAATTCGCACACTATAGTTTAATTAAAATAATAATGCAAGGGTATTTTCTCATAAAGATAATTTATTTATTTTATCGGAGCTCAGACATTAAAACGGATTTCAATAATTTCATTCGCTTGAACAACATAATCCCGGTCGACGACCCGGGCAATGCCCTTGCTTTTACACTCATTGAAATTGTGACATTTAAGGTAATCATCAAAGTCGACAACATCTCCTTTGATAAAACCCCGGGCCAGATCACTGTGGATTTTGGCCGCACAGGTGATGATATCAGACCCCTTTTTGACGAGCCAGGCGTGTGACTCAGAGGGGCCGGTGGTGTAGAAAAACATGTAGCCGGTTTTTTGTAAGACCTGATCAATCAGGTCATCGCTATTTTCATCACCGTTTATCTGAATTACAGGTTTGAGGCTGAAGGGGGCGGCGCTCAAGATTATGGTTTCATCTTCAGGGTTAAAGCCGGCATCACAAAGCGGAATCTCCTCCTCAAGTTTATCAAGGGCTGCCTGCAGCAGTTTTTTCTCCACCTCATTCTCGGCTCGTTCCAGGCGGATCTCAAGTTTCTCGATATCAAGGATAAGCAGGTCGAGGATGCTCTCTTGCGGAATAATGATGGCATCAACCTGAGCCAATTCCTCATGCAGATCTGATTTGTCCTGAACAAACTCAGCAAAAAAAGGGGTAACTTTTTTCGGTTTGTCTTTCTTTTCAAGAGCGTTAAGATTCTTATCATTAAATTTAACCTTGCCTTCTTCAAGCTCGATTCCGATAAAACCTATCTTCACTGTATACTCCTGTAAATAATTAATTTCTTGTAAGATGCCGGTATTTAATTCTCTGGGGCTGATCGGCGGCGGCCCCGAGACGGGCTTTGCGGTCAGCTTCATATTCGGAATAGTTACCGTCGAACCAGACAACCCGGCTGTCGCCTTCAAACGCCAGGATGTGGGTGGCGATGCGATCCAGGAACCAGCGGTCATGGCTGATGATGACGGCGCAGCCGGCGAAGTTTTCCAGAGCCTCTTCCAAAGCTCTTAACGTATTGACATCAAGGTCGTTGGTCGGTTCATCAAGAAGAATAACGTTGGCCCCGGATTTCAGCATCCGGGCCAGATGAACCCGGTTTCTCTGGCCGCCTGACATCAGACCGACCTTCTTCTGCTGTTCCGAACCGGAGAAATTGAAACGGCCGACATAGGCCCGGGAATTAACTTCGCGGTTGCCGAGATTCAAGGTTTCCTGTTTTTCCGAAATTGCTTCCCAAATTGTATCTTCAGGATTAAGCACCTCGCGGTTCTGATCAACATAGGCAAGTTTAACACTCTCGCCGAGATGAATGGTGCCGGAGTCAGGCTTTTCCTGTTCAGTAATCATCTTGAAAAGGGTGGTTTTCCCGGCTCCGTTGGGGCCGATGACCCCGACAATGCCGCCCGGGGGCAGAGCAAAATCGAGATTTTCAAAAAGGAGCGTATCGCCGAATGATTTACTTAAGTCCTGGCACTCAATTACCACTTTGCCGAGACGTGGCCCCGGCGGGATATAGATCTCAAGATCACGGCCTCGGTTTTCACCTTCACTTCCCAGAAGCTCTTCGTAGGCGGTAATGCGGGCTTTAGATTTCGAGCGCCGGCCTTTGGGTGACATTCTGATCCATTCGAGTTCATGTTGTAAGGTTTTGCGGCGGGCCGACTCGGATTTTTCTTCCTGTTCCAAGCGTTTCTCTTTCTGCTCCAGCCAGGATGAGTAGTTACCTTTCCAGGGGATACCGTGGCCGCGGTCAAGTTCCAGGATCCAACCGGCGACATTGTCGAGAAAATAACGATCATGGGTTACTGCGATTACGGTTCCCTCATATCGTTTCAGGTGCATCTCGAGCCAGCCGACGGTTTCAGCATCAAGATGATTGGTCGGCTCATCAAGCAGAAGGATGTCTGGTTTTCTCAAGAGCAGGCGGCAGAGGGCGACTCGGCGTTTCTCGCCGCCGGAAAGAATTCCGACATTGGTATCAGCCGGGGGACAACGTAAAGCTTCCATCGCCATATCGAGGCGGGCATCAAGATCCCAGGCATCGGTTGCATCAAGTTTTTCCTGAACCACACCTTGTCGGGCAATCAGTTTTTCCATCTCGTCATCCGACATCGGTTCAGCAAACTGCTCATTGATCTGGTTGTATTCAGCCAGAAGATCAACGGTTTCCTGAACTCCCTGTTCAACAATCTGGCGTACGGTCAGGG
>JAGGTT010000054.1 GCA_021163565.1 Candidatus Tharpella sp. | reverse complement strand
GGAAGCGTTGTTCGAGGAAATTCTTAAATCTCATGATAAAATCCTTAAAGATCCTGAACCAATTGTCCGACTGCATGAGTTGGGGGCTTCATCGGTAGATTTTATTGTTCGTCCCTGGGTGTTGGTTACTGACTATTGGGATGTTTATTGGGATGTCACCCGCGCGGTTAAATTGAAATGTGATGCCGAGGGCATTTCGATTCCATTTCCACAACGTGACGTCCATATCTACAATGAAAATGAATTGGTACCGGCCGCAGAACAATGATGTTGATTGACGGTAAATTTTAGAGGGATATTGCGTATGTTAAGTTTTCGTTTATGGAAATTATCTGTCGTAATCATATCTTTCATCTTATTTTCCTGTCCGTTGCTGGTTTCGGCAAATAAGCCGATAACTGTTGCCTGTTGTAGCGATTGTGTACCTTTCCAGTTTCAGGACGATCAGGGCCGGCCGGCGGGTATGATTATTGATTTATGGCGGTTATGGTCAAAAAAAACCGGCATCAAGATAGAGTTCCAAACCGCAATCTGGTCCGAAACCCTTAGAAGGGTAAAGGAGGGGAAGAACCAGGTTCACGCGGGTCTTTTTTATAGTGATGAGCGTGATCATTACTTGGATTTCGGTGCTACTCTGTGCCGTACCGATACCAATGTTTTTCTCCAGCGTGACCTTCCCCTGATTGCCACAGTCGATGATCTGGCCGGCTACCGGGTTGGGGTGGTGGCCGGAGATTATGTGGAGACCTACCTTAAAAAACGTCTGCCGCCGCATTCGGTTGCTTCCTACAGCGACTACGCGGCTCTGATGACGGATCTCAGAAATGAAAAACTCAAGGCTTTCGCCGCCGATACTCCGACTGGAATTTATCAACTCAAGCGTTACGAACTGCTGCAGAAGTTTAAAATTTTTGCTACCCATTTACTCTACAGCAATGCCTGGCGCCTGGCCGTGGCTGAGGGCAATGCCGGGTTGTTGGAAACCCTGAATCATGGGATGGAACTTATCTCCGCAGTTGAACGTGAAGAAATTGTCAGGCGCTGGGCGGGTATGGTCTCCCGGACGGATAAGGTTGAAGTTACAGCTTCTGTACAGTCGGAAAGCCGGGAGTTGAATGCTGGATTCAGCTCGGAGGAAGACTTTCTTGAAATAGAAGATTTTTCCTGGTTCCAGCGGATCATGGTTGTCTTTTTGGTCTTTTTAGTACTGTTGACCATTATCTGGTTTGTTCTCGGGTATTCAAGGCGGCTGACAATCAGAAAAATTCTGTTTATTGTTTTATTTATTTTCGCCGGCTTGATGGTATTCGCCGGGGTCATGGTTTCATTGCTTCTCGATGGAGTGCATAAACAATTTGCTATCGAAGGTGATCGGTTCGCCTCATTCAAGATGGCTCTTGAGATGGAACAGTCATCTGATGACCTGACCCGGATGGCCCGTCTTTTTGCCGCGACCGGAGATCCAAAATTTGAAGAGAATTTCCGGACAATTATTGCCATCCGGGACGGAAAACAGGCGCATCCGAAAAAAAGCATCTTTTCCTATTGGGATCATGTTCTGGTTGATCCCAAGGCAACGGACAATCTCGGAGAAGTTTACAGTGTCGAAGAGAAGATGGTGGCGCTGGGTTTTCTGGATGATGAACGAAGCCTGATTAATGAGGTCAAAAATAGATCCGATGCCCTAGTAAAGCTGGAGACGATGGCGATAAACGCTGTAAAAGGCCGGTTCAAGGATGAAAAGGGTGTTTTCTCCGAGACCGGCCCGCCTGATCTGGAATTGGCCCGCAAGCTTCTTAACGGGGATAATTACCTGCAGATTAAGTCGCAAATTATGCGTGAACTGGATAAATTTTTTATCCTGATGGATCAGCGGACAACATCGGAACTTAATCGCGTTCGTTCCAGAAACGTGATGATTCTCTGGTTTATCACAGCCTTGATCAGCATGACCGTCGGTCTTTCAATTTATGCTTTTTTCCTGTTTAAGCGGCGGATTATTTATCCTCTTTCAGATCTGGAAAAGGGTTCTCGGGCCTTGGCCAGGGGCGATTTTTCATTGCAGATCAAACCTCTGGTCGAGGATGAATTCGGATCTTTAGCCGAGGTTTTCAACTCGATGGCAACGGCGATTGAGAAACGGACGGCTGAACTTAACAAAGTCGTGCAGGCGGTGGAACAGAGTCCTCTTTGTGTTCTGATTACCGACCGGGAGGGGACGATTGAATATGTTAATCCGACCTGTTCCAAGGTTACCGGTTATGAGGCAGAAGAACTTGTCGGAAATAACCCGAGAATCCTGAAAAGTGGGGAGGTCGCGCCGGAGGTCTATGAACAGATGTGGGCGACTATCCTGGCAGGTAATATCTGGCAGGGAGAGGTCTGTAACCGGAAAAAGAGTGGTGATCTTTTCTGGGGTTCACTTTCGATTGCACCGGTAAAAAACAGTTCCGGAGAAGTTACTCATTTTGTCGCTATGACAGCGGATGTCAGCGAAACCCGGCGTATGGCTCTGGCCCTGCAGCAGGCGCAGGAGCGCAACCGTTTGCTTCTGGATTCGGTCGGTGAAGGAATTTTCGGTCTGGATCTGGAGGGTAAAGTTACCTTCTACAACCGCTCCGCCGCTGACAGGTTGGGCTACACTGTCAAGGAGTTGGTCGGAGTTTCAATTCATGCGGCAATTCACTACGCTCATGCTGATGGCTCAGAGTATGATGAAAGCTTGTGTCCGATGCGGGCCGCTTATAGAGATGGAGAGATTCATCAGGTTGAGAATGAGGTGTTGTGGTGTAAAGATGGTTCCTCCTTCCCGGTAGAATATTCTGCGACTCCGCTCCGGCGTGATGAGAGTATTGTCGGAGCCGTAATCGTTTTTCGTGATCTTAGCGAACGGCTGGCGGCTGAGGCAGAGCTTAAAAAACTGATTGAGTTTGCCCCGTTTGCAATTGCGATGAACAGTCTTTCGGACAGTGCCGCCAGAATTGACCACTTAAATCATCGTTTCATTGAATTGTTCGGGTGGACCAGAGAAGATATACCTGACCTTGCAACCTGGTATGCTAAAGCGTACCCGGATATTAAATTGCGACAGTGGGTTCTTGCTACCTGGAAAGAACGGGTGCTGGAGGCGAAAAAGAACAAAGCTCTGATTGTTCCTTTTGAGGTTCTGGTGAGATGTAAAGACGGCCGGGATCGGGTAGTTGAATGGAGTGCGGTTATAATCGGCAACCGGAATATTGTCGTCGGTATGGATGTGACCGAGCCCCGCCGCCTGAATCAGGAACTCGCTTGGGCTAAAGAAAAAGCCGAAGAGGCCACCCTGGCCAAATCCGACTTTCTTGCCAATATGTCGCATGAAATAAGAACGCCGATGAATGCCATAATCGGCATGTCCCACCTGGCATTACAAACAGACCTCTCTCGTAAACAACGTAATTATATCGAGAAAGTTTCCCGCTCGGCCGATGCCCTGCTGGGGATCATCAATGATATACTCGATTTTTCCAAGATCGAGGCCGGCAAACTTGATATGGAACAGGTTGATTTTCGCCTTGAAGAGGTGCTTGAAACTCTTGCCAGCCTGGTGGGTCTGAAAACCGAAGAAAAAGGTTTGGAACTGATGTTCGATGTGGCGGCCGACGTACCGACTTCTTTGGTTGGAGATCCTTTACGTCTCGGGCAGATTTTGGTGAATCTCGGCAACAACGCAGTTAAATTCACCGAACGGGGAGAGGTTGTAATCGGGGTTGCGGTGATTGCGAAAAACGAGGCTCAGGTTACTTTGCAGTTTTCCGTGCGTGATTCCGGTATCGGTATGACGGAGTCGCAGCAGGCTAAACTATTTCAATCATTCAGTCAGGCCGACAGCTCCACGACCCGTAAATATGGTGGTACCGGGCTCGGTCTTACTATTTCGAAAAAACTGACTGAGATGATGCATGGTCGGATTTGGGTCGAGAGTCAACCGGGAATCGGCAGTACCTTTAGATTTACCGCTGAATTCGGTTGGAAACCGGGGCAGCCGGTTAGCCGCCGCCTGATTCCCGGAATTTTAGGTGATGTCCGGGCACTGGTGGTGGATGACAATGTGACCAGTTGTGAGATTCTCAAAGCCATGCTTGGCGGTTTCGGTTTTCGGGTTGACGTGACGAATCGAGGCGATGATGCGATTGAGTTGCTTGTCGACGCCGATAGTAGTGATCCGTACAGGTTGGTGCTTATGGATTGGCAGATGCCGAGTCAGGATGGGGTTGAGAGTATACGGGCCATAGAAACAGCTCAACTGAAGATTCCGCCAAAAGTTATCATGATGACAGCTTACGGTCGTGAAGAAGTAAGGCAGGCTGCGGTGGGACTTGATGTTATAAGCTTTCTCGCCAAACCGGTAACTTCATCTGCGTTGATGGATGCGATTATGCTCTCTATGGGGCATGAAGTAGTTGGTGATATTCGG
The DNA here is from genome assembly GCA_021163565.1 of Candidatus Tharpella sp. Lineage (GTDB taxonomy): Bacteria > Desulfobacterota > Anaeroferrophillalia > Anaeroferrophillales > Tharpellaceae > Tharpella. The sequence continues at coordinate 2,299 of JAGGTT010000054.1, read as the reverse complement.
AATCGTGATCGGTATGGTATCGAAACCGCGGCAATTAACCAGCTGCGTGGTGCCAGAATCCTACTGGTTGAGGATAATGAAATCAACCTGGAGCTGGCGCTGGAGCTTCTGACAAGTAACGGAATTATAGTTGAGACCGCTAATAATGGCCAGGAGGCACTGGATATTCTGGCCCGGAAAAATTTTGACGGCGTATTGATGGATTGCCAGATGCCGGTTATGGACGGCTATACAGCCACCCGCAGAATTCGTGAACAGGAAGATTTTGCGAAGTTGCCGATTCTGGCGATGACGGCGAATACTATGGCCGGCGACCGAGAGAAAGTTCTGGCCGCGGGAATGAATGACCACATCGCCAAACCCATCAATGTGCAGGAGATGTTTGCGACGATTGCCCGCTGGATAAGACCTTCTGAACCGCCTATGGCTATTCCTGTCGGTTCGCCGGTGGTCGTGCCGGCGGATGAGGTCCCAGAATTGCCGGGAATTAATATTGCCGCCGGTCTAGCGGTCTGCCAGAACAACCGTAGACTGTATCGTAAACTGCTGCTTAAATTCAGTCTCAGTGCAGCAGATTTTGTTACTCGTTTCCGGCAGTCCCTGACGGATGACGACCCTGAGGCCGCCACTCGCTGCGCTCACTCCTTGAAAGGGGTGGCGGGCAATATCGGGGCGGCAGAGATTCAGAAGCGAGCTCAGGCTCTCGAGTCAGCCTGCCGAGATAAAATGAGTCTTGTTAAGATAGACAGCCTGCTCGCAGATGTTGTCGGGGCTCTGGAGCCGGTACTGGAAGGTTTGGAGACTCTGCGTAAAAATGGAACTGATTCGTCAAATTCCGGAGCGGTGTTGAACCAGGAAAAATTCAAGTTGTTGCTGAGGCGCCTGCGGGAGTTGCTGGAAGATGATGACACCGATGCGACCGGGGCTATTGATGAACTTTTGGAACTTCCCGGAGTCACGGTTCATGCGGAAGTTTTAAAAAAAATAGCCCGGGTAGTCAGTCTCTACGATTTTGAAGAGGCTCTCGTCGAACTTGATAAATTTCTCGCCACTGGAAATATTACTGTCGGATCTTGAATCGAGATTGGGAAGGTATTTTGATGGACATAAGAAAAGTAAAACAGACGATATTGATTGTAGATGATATCCCGGATAATGTTGATGTCTTAAGTAGTGTGCTGCGCTCACAGTATAAGGTCAAAGCTGCGCTCAACGGTGAGCGGGCCTTGAAAATAGCTGCAGCAGAATCACCGCCTGACATGATTCTACTGGATATCATGATGCCGGCTATGGATGGTTATGAGGTCTGTAGGCGCTTAAAAGTCAATCCTTCCACCGCTAAAATCCCGGTCATTTTTGTCACCGCCAAAGATCAGGAGGAGGATGAAACCCGGGGACTTGAACTTGGAGCAGTGGATTATATTACCAAGCCTGTCAGCCCGCCGTTGGTTTTAGCCAGAGTTCGTACTCATCTGGCACTTTATGATCAAAACCAGGTGCTTGAAGAGAAGGTGCGTGAGCGTACCCGGGAACTCCAACAGAGTCGGCTGGAGATTATCCGGCGCCTGGGCCGGGCGGCTGAATTTAAGGATAATGAGACCGGGTTGCATGTTATCCGCATGAGCCATTATACCCGCTTGATTGCCGAGGCGGTTGAGCGGGGTCATGAATGGTCTGATCTGGTTTTCAATGCCGCGCCTATGCATGATATCGGTAAAATCGGGATTCCGGATAGGATTCTGCTGAAACCGGGGAAGCTTGATGACGAGGAGTGGAAACTGATGTATAAACATCCGGAGTTCGGGGCGGCCATTATCGGCGAACATGATTCTAAGCTTTTACAAATGTCACGGGAGATTGCGCTGGCCCATCACGAAAAATGGGATGGCTCAGGATATCCGTTCCGGCTCAAGGGGGAGGCCATAAATCTTCCGGCTCGGATTGTAGCGATTGCCGATGTTTTTGATGCTCTTACAACCGCGCGGCCCTATAAGAAAGCGTGGCTGGTTGAGGATGCGGTCAAGCTTATCAATGATAATACCGGTAGCCATTTTGATCCCGGCCTGATACCACTTTTCCATGATGTACTGCCTGCTATCTTGCATATTAAAGAGCAGTATGCCGAGTCAACCTATAAAAAAACGGGGAAATATTAATTTTTTTCAGCAAATGTAATTTTTCTTCTTGACATGGGTGAGTTTGACTGTTAAATAGGATGAAAAATATATAGTTAGTTAACTTTATTCTTTAGTAAGGAGTTATCTCATGTGCATAGAAATTAAATTCCAGTGTCAGGGTG
>JAGGTT010000065.1 GCA_021163565.1 Candidatus Tharpella sp. | reverse complement strand
GCAAACCGATCACCGGCGTGGCCGCGACCCGGCTGTATAAAAGAGGCTTACCCGGCTTCATCTTCACCTGCCAGAAACGAATTTCAGACTCGGGCAGATCACGAATCACATCCTGAATAAAATCGTAATCCCCCATCGAAACGCCGCCTGAAGTCAAGACCAGATCATTGCCGGAAACAGCATCCAGCAACGCCTGGCGGATAAATGACGGTTCATCCCTGGTAATCGGAAATACCTGCGGCAGGCCGCCGGCCTGGAGAACCAGAGCTGCCATCGAGAAGCTATTACTGTTGCGAATCTTGCCCGGCCCCGGCACCTGGCCAAAATCAACAATCTCATCGCCGGTTGCCAGAACCGCGACCCGGGGTTTACGCATCACTGAGATATAGGGCACGCCGACCGCAGCCAGCATCCCGACCACAGCCGGATTAATAAAAGTGCCATTGGCAAGTACGATTTCACCCGCCTTTATATCTTCACCGGCCCGGCGAATATCGTTGCCGGTAGCCACCTCTTTTTTAAGTATGATTGCGTCAGCAAATTCCTCGACCAGCTCCCGCTTAACCACCGCGTCAACCCCATCCGGAATCGGGGCACCGGTCATAATCCGCACCGCCTCTCCGGCGGCAATCCGGCCCGGCCAGGGTTTGCCGGCGGGAATATCAGCAACTACCGGAAGCCGCAGGGGCCGGGTTCCGGCCGCGACACTATCTGCTGCCCGCAAACCATAGCCGTCCATGGCCGAGTTATCAGCCGGAGGCAGATCCCGGTCGGCGACCACATCCTGACAGAGAATCCGGCCCAGTGACGCCAGCAGATCAACCTTTTCCGGCGGCAAAACCTTATCAGAATCACCAAGAATCATAGCCCGGGCCACATCAACTTCAATATATTTTTTCATAATCAACAAAATTCCTGAAAACTTTCTTAACCTTAGTCTTAAACCGACAACCGGCAGCAGCAAAACAAGCGCTATCATTCAGCACTTGTTTCTAACAAAAGCAACCAAACAAAGCAAAGAAAAAACGCAACCCCAACTTGACATAAATCTATAAATCAATTAAAAACCCACTGCAACTTGAGCCCCCATAGCTCAGGTGGATAGAGCACCGGATTCCTAATCCGGGTGCCGCGTGTTCGAGTCGCGCTGGGGGCACCAGATAGATTGAGGGGCTACAGGATTATTTCCTGTAGCCCCTTTTTTATTTTTACCTCTAGTTTCCCATTTTGGCAAAAGCAATCGACCCCACTGCTCACTTAGAGGTTAGATGACCGGTGCGGGGACTGGGTTTAACAGGTGTATCAGCAACCCGTAAGAATTGTAGAGTCAAATCGCAACTTTAACCAATGGTTACCGGCAGCCTGTCCCCACGCGAAGCAGGGCGAAGCAACGGTGGTAGCGTTCTCGTTGACTGCCGAAGAGAAAAAATAGCTAATTAAGTAAGATGTCCCCGGAATACCGTCCCCGGAATACCGCGGAATACCGTCCCCGGGAATACCGTCCCCGGAATACCAATGTCCCCGGAATACCAAAATAATTTTTTGGGTAAACAAAAAGGCCGCCTTGAAATGGGCGGCCTTTTTTTATTTAAAATCTGAAGTTGCCGGATTCAGCGTTTTTCCCGTCGCAACTGAACTTTAACCCGGTTTTTACTATTGGGACACTCCCAGACCATCACATCTTTATCGGGGAAAAGCGGGAAAGTACCATCGAATTGCAGCAGGTTTATCCATTGAAATATGTTGTGATAGAAATAACCACAGAAATCACCACACTGATGGATACCAAGCTCAAACTCATCACCAACCTTCATTCCGATAGAACACTCGCCGCTGACTTCAACGATCGCGCCGATTACTCTGTCACCGAATACGGGATAACACACGTCCATGATAACACCTCCTGATTATTAATGTTTATCAATTTTCTATCTATAAAGATATTATTAATCGATACAATAAAGAGATGTTAAAGTCAACAAAAATAACCATATTTCTTAAGCGGGAACTACTGTTCGCAATGCCTGCCCAAGTACCTGATTCTGCCATTATCTTTGTTTATCCCGACCAGCGAGAAATCTGCAATCGCCGGAGGATCACTTTTTGATCCGTATGAAAAAATAAAATAATCATTCGGATCAATTCCGTCAAAAAGGTGATTTTCAATTGGCGGCTCAATGAGATTCAAACTCGAATCATAACCAAAAAGCCATTGTTTTGCTACGGCGAAAGCTTCATCTTGAATCATAACCGGTAACCCCGTCAATAGTAAGTTAACTGGACCCTTAATTTCAACCAGAAAAGACTTCGGATCTAACCTTAAATCAATGACACATTACTAAAAATTGTTATCCACAAAAAAAGACAGCTCGGATGCGCTTGTAAAGAGGCAACCCGGCTGTCTTTTAAGATTCAGAAACAAGACCCGTGGATTTCCGACCCCGCCTTTCGACGAGTGTGGTTTTCACAATTCTATATTGATAATAAATAACATATTTTTCAGCAAAGTCAAGCTTAGTTATATTAAAATATACTCATAAAAATAACCCCCTATCAAGATCTGGTAACAATAAATTAATTTTATGATAACTATATGTAACTATTCATTATTTTAATTATCATAACTTTTATATATTTATATTATTGAATTTTATAATAGATATTTATACTTATATATTTAACGTCCTAAACAGCAACCTATATCACCCCCCTAAACAGCGCTAAAAGCTCCATCATATTTTTGCCTAATCGCTTATTTATTCAATGATTTATCAGCATTATCCGGACAGAACTTTACATTGAATAAGTTTGCTTGTTTACAGGAACATCTTGAAAAAATCGTAGCCTTTTTTTGATGAAATACAGCAAAAAAATTATTTCAGTCTGGGCGAAGGATTCACGAATTAAGTAATTAGACGAAACAGACTTGGAAAATCAAAATTTCGTTAAGAAGAAGCGGAAGTAAATGGCCACAACTAACTTAAAAAAACACAATACACACATTCTTCTTGACAGAACCAGTAAATGACCTTATTATTTTTTTCTCAAATTAAAATTAAAAACAATTCCCTCAACTTGTCAAATTATTTCATTATCATACAGCGGCAAGAAAACCGCCCCAGGAGTAGATGAAAAATGCAGTCCAACACTAACTTTAACTTATGCTCCAACCTATTAAGACCTCACCGCTTGCCATATCGCTATTTTTTGAGCGCAGCCTCGGCTGGCCGCAGTGCCGGTTTATTGATGCTCCTGATTTTTATTGTGCTGTCAGCCTCTGCCCCGATTGTCAGCGCCGCCTCTCCGGGTTCAAAAAAAGGGCCGCCGCCGCTGGTCAAGGTTACAGCGATTATTGAACAGGAGATTAACCCGCCAACTGAGTATGTGGGCCATGTTGAGGCAATTCAGAGTGTGGTGCTTCAGGCCCGGGTTAAGGGTTTTTTAGAGCAGGTTAATTTCAAGGAAGGCAGCAACGTTAAGATCGGTGATCTGCTTTACGTTATTGAACAAGCGCCCTATCAGGCCCGAGTCGCAGCGGACCAGGCCGGAGTCGCCCAGGCCCGGGCGACGCTGACTAAAACCAGCCAATATCTAAAAAGAGTTAAAAATGTACGTTCCGGGGGAATCTCCGCCTCAGATCTGGATACGGCCGTGGCCGAAGAGCTCCTGGCCAAGGCCCGGCTGCTGGAGGCTCAGGCCGCTCTCACACTCTCCGAACTTGATTTGGAATACACTAAAATACGAGCTCCAATCAGCGGCCGAATTGGCCGCACGGCCCTCACCATAGGTAATCTCTGCGAGCCCAATTCCGGCCCTCTGGCCCGAATCGTCCAGCTCAATCCGATCCGAGTACTTTACTCGATCAGTGAAAATGATCTGACGGCCATCCAGGCCATCCTCAAAGACTCCTCCGGCCATAAAAAGATTCGTTCTCTGGTTCCCCGAATCAAACTACTCAATGATCAAGTTTTGGAAGATAGCGGTCAGATCGATTTCATCGATAACGTCGTCGACCAGGAAACCGGCACTATCGCCGTCCGGGCCATATTCGACAATTCTGCCGGTATCCTGCTACCGGGACAGTATGTCACCATTATGATCCGGCAAAGCCAGGGTGAGAAACTGCCGGTAATCCCGCAGGCCGCAGTTTTACAAGATCGTGAGGGACATTATGTACTGATGGTTGATCAGCAAAACCAGGTAATTAAACAGCGGGTAACAACCGGGTTACTGGTCAGCGGCAATCGCTGGGCCGTCACCTCCGGCCTCAAAGCCGGAGATCTGGTTATTACTCAGGGTTTACAAAAAGTCAAACCCGGACAAACCGTGAAAACCACCATTGATACACAACCTAATTAAGTAGCTGAAGTTAGAGTGAAGTTTGCTTCGCCCACTCGTACCGTTTAAATTCCTGCACCAGGCTGTTCGCCTACCGGTGAATAACCTGGCAGTCATTTATTCGAAGGGGACACAGCTCAGCCCGCCACGGGCTAAAGCCCGGGCTGGAGGTATGTCCCCGCATCAAGATAGAAGGTAATCTATGTTTTCCCGAATTTTCATTGAACGGCCGCGGTTGGCGGTGGTGATTTCCATCATCATTACCCTGGCCGGATTCATCGCCATGCTCAATATTCCCGTCGCCCAATACCCGCAAATTACCCCACCTAATATTCGGGTCAGCACGTTCTATCCCGGAGCCAACGCCGAGGTTCTGGCTGCCAGTGTCGCCGCACCGATCGAAAACGCGGTCAACGGGGTCGACAATATGCTCTATATGTCCTCGACCTGTTCCAATAACGGCAGTTATAGCCTGACCGTAACTTTTGCGGTTGGCACTGATCCCGACATCGACCAGGTCAATACTCAAAACCGGGTGCAGATGGCGATTGCCAAACTGCCCAAAGAGGTCATCGAACAAGGAGTAACCATCCGTAAACGTTCACCGGATATGCTGGCAGCGATCAGCTTTTACTCACCCAAGGGCAGCAGAGATAAACTTTTCTTAAGTAACTATGTCAGCCAGACAATCAAAGACTCCCTGGTTCGGCTCAAAGGCATAAGTGATGTCTATATCTTCAGCGAGATGGAATACAGCATGCGCATCTGGCTTGACCCGGATCGTTTGACCGCCTTAGGCCTGACCGCAGATGATGTAATTAAAAGTATTCGTCAACAAAATATCCAGGCGGCTGTTGGTACTATCGGCACCATGCCGACCGACAACAACCAGCAATTTCAATATACTTTGCGGGCTCAGGGACGTCTGAAAAGCCAGCAAGAGTTTGAAAATATCATCGTCACTGCCAATACTGCCGGGGGCTTGGTCCGAATTCGTGATATTGCCCGAGTCGAACTTGGAGCCAAAACCTACCGCACCCAATCAATTTTAAATGGAGATCCGGCCGTAACCCTGGCAATCTACCGCGCCAGTAATGCTAATGCCTTAGAGACCATGGACGAAGTCCGAGAGATTCTAAAACACTTGGCCAAACGACAACCCGCCGATGTTCAATACCAAATTGTTTACGACACCACCAGCTATGTTTCGGCCACGATTCGTGAAATGCTGCATACCCTGTTAATGACCTTTTTTTTGGTTCTTTTCGTAAATTATATCTTTCTTCAGGATTGGCGGGCGACGCTGGTTCCGACCGTTACCATTCCGGTTTCGTTGATCGGTACGTTTGCTGTCCTTTTGGCTTTAGGTTATAACGCCAACACTATCTCACTGTTTGCCCTGATCATGTCAATCGGGGTGGTGGTTGACGATGCTATTGTTGTCGTCGAAAATGTTTACCGGCTTATGGCTGAAGAGAACCTAGCCCCTAAAGCCGCAACCATTAAAGCGATGCAGCAGGTTACGACCCCAATCATCTCGACAACCCTGGTTTTACTCGCCGTATTTGTTCCGGTTGGTTTTCTGCCCGGCATTACCGGCGAACTCTATAAACAATTTGCCGTAACTATCTGTACCGCCGTCATTATCTCAACCATTAATGCCCTGACATTAAGCCCGGCCCTCTGCGCAGTTCTGTTAAAGTCGCCTAAAGTCATAAATCGAGGCCCTTTAGCCTGGTTCAATCGGTCGCTCAATTTTTCCCGTGACCGCTATGTCGCCGGCACCACCTGGCTAATCCGGCGCAAAGTCGTGGTTCTGATTATTTTTATCGGCATTTTTGGAGCCTCATATTACCTCTTCACCGACCGGCCAGTCAGTTTTTTACCAAAAGAGGATATCGGCTCTTTTTATCTTAATATTCAGCTTCCCGAAGCCTCATCCCTATCTCGCACCGGCAAGGTTTTAGAGCAGGTCACCAGGGAACTTAAAAGTACTAAGGGAATTAAAGACATTATTCTGGCAAGCGGCTACAGTCTGCTCAGCGGTGCCGCCGAAAATGTCGCTTTAGGGGTCATCGTTCTTGACCCCTGGAGTCAGCGTACCAGCAAAGAACTGCAACTCGGAGCTATTCTGAAAAAAGTGCAGGGCAAACTCTCGGCCATCTCGACGGCCAACATATTCGCCTTCTCCCCGCCGCCGATTCGCGGTCTGGGCCGGACCGGCGGCTTTAATTTCCAGATGCAGGGGTTAGAAGATCAAAACCCGCAGGAGCTCGCGGCGGCAGCCAAGGCGCTGGTGATCGCCGCGAATCAGGAACCTTCCCTACAAAGAGTTTTCAGTACCTATACAGCCAACACGCCGCAAATTTCGATCGCCGTCAACCGTACCCGGGCTGAGACTCTCAACGTACCGATCAGCAGTATATTTGCCACCCTGCAGGCCCAGCTCGGCTCGAAATATGCCAATGACTTCAACCTGCTCGGACGGGTCTTTCAGGTCACGGTTCAAGCCGACACTCAACACCGTGACAAGATTAAAGATATCAACCGACTCTACGTCCGCAGTCAGACCGGCAAGATGGTACCGATGCAAAGCCTGATAACGACCAGCACGACCCTCGGTCCGCAAAATATAAATCGTTATAATCAGTACAGCAGTATTAAAATAAACGGCGGCGCGGCGGCCGGTTTCAGCTCCGGAGAAGCAATGGCGACCATGGTCCGGATCGCCGCTGAAACCCTGCCTCAAGGCTACAGTTTTGAATGGTCGGGAATGTCTTTTCAGGAACAAAAAAGCAGCGGCCAGATTCCTGTAATCTTCACTCTGGCATTGCTTTTCGCTTATCTCTTTCTTGTGGCTCAATATGAAAGTTGGAACATCCCGCTGGCGATCGTGGTTTCGGTACCGGTTGCCAGTCTCGGCGGGTTGGCCGGGTTATGGCTGACCGGACTCAGTTTAAGTATCTATGCTCAAATCGGCCTGGTGTTACTGGTCGGCCTCGCCAGTAAAAGTGCGATTCTCATAGTTGAGTTCTCCAAAACAGTACGTGAGCAAGGGGCCTCAGTGGCTGATGCCGCTATCGCCGGAGCCAAAGTCCGCTTCCGGCCGGTCTTGATGACAGCTTTTACATTTATTCTGGGGATCGCACCTATGGTAATCGCCAGCGGAGCCGGAGCCGGCAGCCGCCGGGCAATTGGCACCACCGTCTTTTACGGAATGCTGGCCGCGACCCTGGTCGGCATCTTTCTGGTGCCGGCACTCTATTACATATTTCAGTCCGGCCGCGAAAAAGGTCATGCCTGGCGCACACGACGAAGTAACCCCCAAAAGAGATAACCATGAGTGCAAAAAATTTTAGTCAACAAACTTGCAAACACCCACAACATTCCCTCATAATGATTGGACTGGCAATAATCGTAGCCCTTGCTTTATGCGGCTGCGCCGCGGTTGGGCCGGACTATGTCCCGGTAGAACCTGAAACTCCGGAAAAATGGTCAACCGAACTGAAAGGCGGCCTCAATGCCGAGCTCCCTGAACCCGAAACTATGGCTTGCTGGTGGAAAGTTCTCGATGACCCGGAACTTACCAGCTTAACTGAACGAGCTGTCGACGGTAATCTGGATTTGCGGGCGGCCCGCGCCAGGATCCGCGAGGCCCGGGCTCGCCGGGGCGTGAGCCGCTCCTATTTTTACCCGACTCTGGATGCTGGCGCTGCCGCCGGCAAAAATCGCGATCGTAATGGGAGAGAAGATAAACTTTATAGTGCTGGATTTGATGCCAGTTGGGAACTCGATGTTTTCGGCGGTATCCGACGGGCGGTGGAAGTCGACACCGCCGAAGTTGAAGCGGCTCAGGAAAATTTACATGACGTACTTGTAAGTTTGCTGGCTGAAGTGGCTTTAAACTATATTGATGTGCGCACCTACCAGAACGGCTTGACCGTGATTGAGGCTAACCTTAAAGCTCAGCAAGAGACCTACGACTTAAACGATTCCCGCTTTCAGGCCGGCATCATTGATGAACTGGCCGTACAGCAATCGCTCTATAATCTGGAAAGAACCCGATCCCAGATCCCGGTTATTCAAACCCGGCTGGAAGCTGCCAAGAACCGCCTGGCGGTATTGCTCGGGCAGACACCCGGTGCCGTCCATAGTGAACTCGCCGTAAGAAAACCGATTCCGGCACCGCCTAAGCACCTGGCTATCGGGGTTCCGGCAGAAACTTTGCGGCGCCGGCCCGATATCCGCCGAGCCGAACGACGACTGGCAGCTCAAACCGCCCGTGTCGGAGTGGCGACGGCCGACCTTTATCCACGCTTTAGATTAAATGGCAGTATAGGCCTCGAATCACTCTCGGCCGGAAACTTTTTCACTGCCGACAACCGAGTCTGGGATTTCGGCCCAACTATTTCCTGGAAGATTTTTCACGGCAACGCTATCCGCCAGAATATTGAAATTCACTCTGCCCTCCAGGAGCAGGCTTTGATTGAATACGAAATGACCGTCTTGAATGCCCAGGATGAGATCGAAAACGTCCTCGTAGCTTATGCCAATCAACAGCGCCGCCACCATTCATTACTCGCGGCCACGGCGGCGGCATTTAAGGCCGATCAACTGGCCCAGGATCAATACCAAGTCGGCCTGGTCGATTTCAACAATGTTCTCGATGCCCAACGCTCACTCCTGATTTTACAGGATCAGCTGACCTTGAGTGAAGGCTCCGTAACCACTAATCTTGTACGCCTCTACAAGGCCCTCGGTGGCGGCTGGCAAACGCTGGAATAATGTTTTCACAGAACCACCTAACTAACGCGGTCATTGCCCGTTGTACAATTTCCATCTGTCCTGCATAGCCGAAATTCAATCTCGGATCGGGTAGTTTGTTCACGGGCGATAGCCGAAATAGAGGCGACATGATCAGGATCGAGGGACTGGTAAAAAGTTATGGGGCGGTTAAAGTGTTGCGCGGAATCGATCTGGCGGTTCCGGCGGGTGAGCTTTTCGCCTATCTGGGGCCTAACGGTGCCGGAAAAACCACCACCATACGTATCCTCACCGGCCAGACCCGGCTGGATCGCGGGAACGCCACATTGAACGGATTTTGCATTCACCGGGAGGTGCTATCCGCCAAGCGGCAAGTGGGATACGTACCTCAGTTGAACAATCTGGATCGTGATCTATCAGTTTACGAGAACATGTGGATCCACGGTCGGCTACATCACATGAAGTGCCGCACCCTGAGACAGCGAATCCCGGAAATGCTCGAATATGTGGGAATGGCGGATCAAACTGCAGTTCTCGGCAAGCATCTTTCCGGCGGTTTTCAGCGCCGTTTGATGATCGCCCGAGCTCTGCTGCATGAGCCTCAAATCCTGTTTATGGATGAACCGACGGCCGGACTTGATGCCGGCATTCGCCGACGTCTCTGGACCCTGATCAAGTACATTCAGGAAAAAGGCACAACAATCTTTCTGACCACCCACTATATCGAAGAGGCAGAATTTCTGGCCCAACGGGTGGCTTTTCTGGATGAGGGCCGCATCGTAGCCCTCGATTCTCCGAAAAACCTGATGGCCCGACAGGGAACCTGGGCCATCGACCAGTTCTCGCGAGAACACATAAACACCTTGTATTTCAATACACGGGTTGAGGCCGAAAGCTACAACAACCGCCATGACGATCGCCATACGCTGCGACGGGTGAACCTGGAAGATGCCTTCCTGACGCTGACCGGCAAGAAGGTCACATGATTCGCGGCTGGTCGGCAATCTATCTGCGGGAGCTTTTTATCATCAGGCGGCGTCTGTTGAAAATGCTTATATCCTGGGCGGTACAGCCCATGCTGTACATGGTCGCCTTCGGTTACGCCTTGGGCCGCCATGTGCAGGTGGACGGGCACACCTATATGGAGTTTCTGCTGCCCGGTCTGGTGGCCATGAGTAGTATGAACCAAGCCTATCGAATCGCATGGGAGATCAATTTTGCCCGCTTCTACTGGCATATTTTCGAAGAGTTTCAGGTGGCACCGATCAGCAATGCCGCCTTTGTCCTCGGGGAAGTGCTGGCCGGTATGACCCGCGCCCTCATGGCAGTGGGGGTGATTCTGGTCCTGGGTGCCAGCTTCGGGGTAGTGCTCAGCCACAACCTTTACTTCTGGCTGGCCCTGGTGTTGAACAGCTTTGTTTTTGCCTCACTGGCCGTGATCGTAGCGATGGCCGTTCGCTCCCACGAAGACCAGGGAATGTTGAGCAATTTTATCATAACCCCGATGGCCTTTCTCGGCGGCACCTTTTTCCCTCTGGAAGAACTCCCGACCATGGCCCAAAAGATTCTCTATTTCCTACCCTTAACCCATGCCTCCAAAGCGATTCGTGCAGCCGCCTTCGGGCAGCCGCCCGATCCCCGGGGTTTCCTGATCCTGGCCAGCATCGGAATCCTCTTTTTCGTGGCGGCTGTGCTCTGCGTCAATCTGGCCCGCGACTAGAAGACATTCCAAAAATGCCCTGTTTCTGGCTCAGGGTTGCCAGCTGAGGTTCATACCGCCGTCATCATGGCGACAAAAACAGCGGCAAAAACATCAACCAATGGATCTCAGATATTAAAGCAGGCCAGCAACGCCCATTGATATTGCTTCCAGATTAATTCGGGTAAATAATTTCATAGATGACCCCTTTCCCTATAGAAAAATCGGCATCTTAAGTATTCTACTTTATCCTGCTGTCAGCCGATATCAGCATGATAGCGCTGCAGACTTTTGACCTCACCATGGCCTTTGCGGGTTGCGGCGATGCCTTTGGCGGCGGCGATGGCAGCTGCCATTGTCGTGATATAGGGAACCTTGTATTTAATTGCCGTTTTGCGAATATAGGAGTCATCGATCGTGCTGAGTTTGCCGATTGGTGTATTGACCACCAGTTGCACTTCGTTGTTGGTTATCGCATCGACTATATTGGGCCGGCCTTCATGGCGTTTGAGAATAAGGTCTGAGTTAATGCCGTTATCTAACAGAAATTGATGGGTTCCTTTGGTCGCTCTAATAGTGAAATTGAGTTCAGAAAAGCGGGTTGCTACCTCAAGAGCTCCCTGGCGGTCATGCGATGAGACCGTCAAAAGCAGGGTTCCTTCAAGGGGCAGGGTTTGTCCGGCCGCTTCCTGGGCTTTGAAAAAAGCGAGGCCATAGTTATCAGCCAGGCCCAGAACTTCACCGGTGGAACGCATCTCCGGGCCGAGCAGAGGGTCAACTTCGGGAAACATATTAAAAGGAAAGACGGCTTCCT
>JAGGTT010000006.1 GCA_021163565.1 Candidatus Tharpella sp. | reverse complement strand
TTAAGATCTATGCCGCTGTTGGGTGTGTCGGGGTCAACCGGAATGCGGGCAATTTCGCCGGTAACCGTGGTCTTGAGGCCGTTATCGGCCCGGTCGAAAGTTAAATTAATCTTTCTTGCAGCGAGATTCTGATCCGAGACCGCGACCAGATTCAGGTGGCCCCGTACCTGCCCGAGTTCCGGGAGATTGTCGGGCAGATAACCTTTAAGACTGCGGGAGTCAGGGGCGCTGATTTTGAGCCGCAGATCAAGTTCAGCAAAGGGTTGGGGGGCGGAAAAATCTTCAATCAGGCCAGCGCCGCTTATATCAATTTCCAGGCCCCGGTCATTTGCTACTTTGAGTTTAAGATCGGCAAACTTCAGTTCGGACTCGTCAACTACAATCTGAGCCGCCAGGGTTATTGAATCTACAACATATAACTCTTCGGGTAGTAACAGTTTAAGGCTGTCCGGATCTGCAATCACTCCGGCAACCTGTATCTGCAATTCCCCATGAATCAGGGTCGCCGGCAGCAATTTGAGCTTAAGGTTGCTAATCTGCAGAGGTTTCGGGCTGCCGGGGATGATGATTTTAACCGCCGCGACTGAAAATGAAGGTTGCATAGAGATATCAGCTGTAAACGGTTCAATGATCTCCAGCTGATAATCGGTGGTACTATTGACCAGGGCGATCAGCTTTTCACGGTAATCATGACTGTCGAAGGTGGCAATTATGAAGCCTGAAACCGCGCCGAGTGTAATGATTATCCCGGCCAGCAGGAGAAGAATTATTTTTATACTTTTTCGCATTTTAATAGTGTTTGTAAAAAAAAGGGTTAGAACTTCATTCCGAGATTTTCTGCGATGCGATCAGCTATTATTATTTTCAGGATTGACGAGCGAGTAGAGCAGGCTGATCTCCTCGGCCCAGAGACTATCATCGATAGTCTCCAGAATTAAGGGGATATCATCAAAACGGGGATCCTGCATGATAAAACGAAAAGGCTCCAGGCCGAGATTGCCTTTGCCGATACTGTGGTGGCGGTCAACCCGGCTGGCGAAGGTGCTTTTGGCATCGTTCAAATGAGCCCCTTTAAGAAATTTGAAACCGACAATGCGCTCGAATTCGAGCATGGTTTCGGTATAGGTTGCTGGGGTGCGCAGGTCATAACCGGCGGCGAACGTGTGGCAGGTATCGAGACAGACCCCGATTCGGGAGATGTCATCGACCTGGTCGATAATTGCTTGTAGATGTTCGAAACGGTAACCTAAGTTGCTGCCCTGTCCGGCCGTGTTTTCAATCACCATCGTGACCGATTCCGTCTCTTTCAGGGCAATATTCAACGATTCGGCAATCAGTTCAAGCCCCTCCTCTTCGCTGATTTTCTGCAAAGTGCTGCCGGGGTGGAAATTGAGCTGGGTCAGGCCGAGCTGTTCACAGCGTCGGCACTCATCAATGAATGCTTCAAGAGATTTCCGCCGCTTCTCCGGCTCGGGGTGAGCCAGATTGATGAGATAGCTATCGTGCGGGAGAATTTGTTCAGGTGTGAATCCGTAACGGTCAAGATTCTCCTTGAAAGCGGCTATTTCGGTGGCAGATAAATCTTTGGCCCGCCACTGGCGTTGATTTTTTGTGAACATGGCAAAGGCTCGAGCTCCGATTGCCTGGGCCCGGGCCGGAGCCTTGGCGACTCCGCCGGCGGTACTGACGTGGGCGCCGATATATTTCATGGTCTGTCCCTCTTTTATAAGCTTATCCCAGATAACGGTTGAAGTAGCCGAGATGAAGTTTCGGGAACTCTCGCCGCAGGCGTTTTATCAGGTTGATGATGCCCGTCGGCCGGGTTAAATCTATGTTGAAAAGGTCAAAATATTGGCGTGGGTCGATACAGAGATTACGTAGCTGAATCTGATCGATATGGTAGCGGCTGATCATCTCTAAAAGGGCTTCAACTTCCCTTTCGGAGTCGGTGACTCCCGGTATGACGAGAAGATTCAAGGCTAAGTGCAGACCGCCTCTTTTGGCCCGCTCAAGTGATTCCATAACATCGGCGAAGGCGTAGTTCCGGGGGCGGTAGTAGGGGAGATAAACCTCTTCGCGGGCCGAATTAAGACTGACTCTGATCGCGTCCATGCCCGCCTCGGCCATGGCTGAGACTTTATCCGGCAGGCTGGCGTTGGTGTTGACATTTAAGGTGCCTGATGCAGTAGTCCGGCGTACCGCCCGGGCAAATTCACAGATCCGGTCGGCCTGCAGGATCGGATCACCTTCACAGCCCTGGCCGAAACTCAAGACCGGATTTTCAGCGATTTCAATATGAGGCAGGGCTACTTCGAGTAGTTCTTCAAGGCTCGGAACAAAGTTGATACGATCATGTGAGGCCGGGCAGCTCTCCCCATTTTCAATTGCCTCTTCCTCCTGATAGGAGAGGCAGCCGATACAGTTGGCGTTGCAGGATGGTGAGACCGGCAGCGGGCATTCCCAGCGTTCTAGAAAAAAATTCTTGGCCGCGAAACAGTGATAATCGATAGCGCAGCGGCTCATATGGTCGATCAGCCGGTTGTCAGGGTAGCGGTCGAGTTTTTTTTCGACCCCGGCTACGACCTCGTTATCATCAAAAAACTCCGCCTCCCACTGCTGGTTCTCATCAATCCGGCAGGCACAGGTGACATAACCGATCTCATCCGACCAGCCGACAGCGGTGTAGGCCCAGAGTGGCAGCGTGTACTCTTTCTGGTGGTATGATACTGCCGGCAACAGGAAACGACTGTAAGCCGGCGGCAGAAAAGCGGCAACTCCGATAAGCGGTGAAGCTGCGATTCCGTCAAGGCGGGTGATCGCCTGATTCTTACCAGTTTCCGGATTCCAAGCCAAAGGCTGGCAGTCGGGTAGAAAAAAAAGGCGGCTTGCCGCCGGCAGCGGAATCAGCTCTGCGGCCTCGGGTCTGCGGCTCTCCAGACCTGCGGCTCCAAGCATATGCCAGGTCGGGTGGTCAATAATTTCGCCTTTATCATTGGCAACCAGAGCGTAGACTGAATCAGGATCAATAAGTTTTGACATTGACATACTCATCTATCTGTAATAATTAAAAAGGTTTTTGATCAGGCGCAAAATAATATGTGACGACTGAGCCCGTTTGCTTGAAAAACCGGTCGGGTCAACCGCATTTTCCGTCTCACATTCAACTGCTCCCTAACCCAACAAATTTATTTAATCAAGGAATATCCAGAATAATGTATCAGGTAAACAATAAAAGCTCTGCCCGGCAGCGCTTTTTTATTTTTTGGTCATTTATTGCAGTAGTCTTGTTTGTGGCCTCCTGTGCCTCAAACAACAGAGTTGCTGAAAATCCAAAAACTCTTTTTCAGAAAGCGGAGCAGAAGTATCAGAGCGGCAGTTACGGGAAATCTAATGATCTTTTTCAGACCCTGCAGAATGAATTTCCGGATACCGAATACGCGAAACTGGCCCTGCTGCGTACTGCGGATATTTCTTATCGCCGGAATGAACTTGAAGATGCGGCCCGTACTTACAACGATTTTATCAACTTCAACGAAGATCATGAAAAAGCCCCTTACGCCTTCTACCAGGTTGGCATGACCTACTATGTGACATTAAAGACGATTGACCGGGATCTTGAGGCCCTGCGTCAGGCCCTGGAAACCTTTCAGGAGGCTCTGGCCCGTTATCCCGACAGCCCGCCCTATACGGTCAAGATTATCCAGCGCATCAACG
>JAGGTT010000041.1 GCA_021163565.1 Candidatus Tharpella sp. | reverse complement strand
TTGTGCCGAAATCTCTCGGATAGAGGAGTTTGCGACCTCTGATGCTTGAAAGCCAGGTTTCACATTTTCCTTTGCAGTCGGATCGACAGAGCGTGCAAAGACCTGATTCACAGGGGTTGCCCCGGTTGACAGTGCCGAGTGCGTCATTTGATTTTGGCCATTGGATCATGGTGGACTCCTTTTACTTTTTAAAAGTGGTTTTGTGGCAAAGGGTTGCCGGATAGGATGTAAGCTTTTCCCTCTACCATTAACTATTATTCCCTGTCAAGTGGGTAATATATTCTTTTTTATCGTTAATAAAAAAAATTGCTTATTTCTTAATTAATCGGCAATTTTGCCGATTAATTTTGTGTCATATAATATATCTATCGTATCTGGTGCGCTTTGAGCACTTGACTTTATCGTGGTTCCGACATACTGTAATTATCGTCAAGTAAGTCTGGATCAGGGCTATATATGAAAAATGGAGAATAGATGAATCGCAAAGAACAGGCTATTTTACGGATTCTCAAAGAGACCGATAAACCATTAAGTGGGCGCAAAATTACAACCGAACTTCTGCACACCGGCCACGAGATCAGTGAGCGAACCGTGCGCCTCTATCTGCACAAAATGGACGAAGCCGGCCTGACCCAAAATTTTGGCAAGCGTGGCCGCCAGATCAGCGAGCACGGTGTCGAGGAGTTGGAAGCGACCGGGATAATCGAAAAAGTCGGTTTCCTCTCAGCCAAAATCCACCAGATGACCTATCGTATGAGTTTTGATTTAGAGCGTGAAACGGGTACGGTTGTAGTTAATGTTTCGCTGGTCAAGCCGGAATATCTACAGGTTTGCGCGGTGGAAATCGAGAAAGTTTTTGCCGAAGGGTTTGCTATGGGGGAGCTGTTGTCATTGCTCTATCCCGGGGAGCATATTGGTCGGGCGATTATTCCTCCGGGCTATGTCGGCTTTGCGACCGTTTGTTCAATTACCTTGAACGGGGTTTTGCTGCAATACGGGATTCCCACAAATTCACGTTTTGGCGGGTTGCTTGAGTTGCAGAACAAGGAAGCGGTTCGGTTTGTCGAGATTATCAATTATGATGGTACCAGTTTAGATCCCCTGGAGGCCTTTATCCGAAGTGGGATGACTGATTATCGGGGGGCTATTGCTTCCGGAGATGGTAAAATCGGGGCCAGTTTTCGTGAGTTCCCGGCCGATAGCCGGGAGTTGGTCGAGAATTTGGCAAAAAGGCTCGATAGTATTGGTATGGGCGGATTTATGGCTCTGGGCTGGCCCGGACAGTCACTGCTTGATATTCCGGTTAACGAAGGAAATTTCGGGGCAGTGGTTATCGGGGGGTTAAATCCGGCGGCCATTCTGGAGGAGAACGGTTATCGTATCACCTCGCGGGCTTTGGCCGGCCTGCTTGATTGTCAACGTCTTTTTCATTATCGAGAGATGACAAAAAGGCTTAAACAGGGTAGTTAAAAAACAAATTTGTCGGGCTATCCGACTTGACAACTGTTCTTATGTCGGCTTTATTGAAATTTAGAGGTTATTTAGATTTTCGCCGTTATTCGTTGAAAACTTAACGATTGTGATTAAAAGGAGGGTATGATGTTGATAAAAAAAGTTCTGGCTTTAACCGATGGTTCGCAAAACAGTCGTAGCGCCTTACGTTATGCGGTTGAGATCTGCCGCAATTTCGATGCGTCTCTCCATCTTCTGTCGGTGGTTGAGGACATGCCCTCTTATGTCAATCTGGAGGTTGGTATTGAGTTTTTCGCCAGTATTCAGGAGACCATCAAGAAAGAGGTAGTTCAGTGCTCCGGTTACTGTGAAACCTCCGGGGTCGCCTGCACCGGCGAGATTCGTCATGGCGTCCCTTACGAAGAGATCATTAATTATGCCAAGGAGATCGATGCCGACCTGATTGTTATGGCAACTCACGGACATACCGGACTCTCTCACATTCTCCTTGGCAGTGTTGCTGAAAAAATCGTGCGGCACGCCCCTTGTCCGGTTTTAACTACCCGGATTGACAATAAAGATTGGGATATTCCTAAATCTGATACCTGTGCGGTTTAAAGGCAGTAAAAGAGCTTCAATCCGAAGATGTATCTTTTTTATCACTGCTGTCCGGTAAGATAATTGCAACTCGATATCCCTAATGTCTATGTAAATTGCCTGCCGGGCAGCAATGCTTTTCTATTGATTTTTCAGGGCCTTGTCCATCTCTTTCATTCGCTCATCGCCAAGCGACTTTGTCGCTTTAGCCTTGTCGATCGGGGTGCGAATCCGGTCGCTCATTTTCTTGGCCGCTTTAGTCGTTATCCGGTCAGCCATTCCCGCTTCCTCCTCCGCGTCCTGATTCGAGCATCCAGCTCCACCGAGCATGATGAATAACGCCAGAATCAAGGTTATAGCTTTTATCGTTTTCATTTCACTTCTCCGTAATAATCAAAAGATTATCTTCTGTAAATATAACTCATCCCCTACTCATTCAGGATGATCAAGAGACGACCATCTGCTACTTTGATCTCTTTTATCCCGGCGGCAAAGTCTTTCCAGAAGCCTGGGTTATGGCCGAATTTTTCAATCAGGTCGACATTTTTTAGGTTGCCTAGCCAGGCATT
>JAGGTT010000239.1 GCA_021163565.1 Candidatus Tharpella sp. | reverse complement strand
ATTGAGTACTCAGTCGAGATTTTCAACCGGATGCTTTATCCCTTTTCCTGCCCCCTGATGATACTTCTGGCGATTCCATTTTCTCTTGGTTCACGTCGGCACGGGGGTGCGGCCCAAGGTATTGCAATTAGTTTGTTTCTGGGATTCTCTTTCTGGGTTGTTCTTTCAATATCACTATCCTTGGGGCAGGGGCGTTTGTTGGGGCCGTTTACCGCCGCAGTTATGCCTTATCTGCTCTATGGATCATTTGCGCTTTTTATGCTTCGGCAAAGAGTTCGTTAAAAAGTTGCGACAATTTTGAGCAATAGATTTATTATTTTATATTATTCAGGAGTAAATTGATGTCCATACCGCAGGATACAACTGACCTGTTGCGAGAAGTCGAAGAGATTGTTGAAATCTACAGGGGGTATCTTTGATCTTGAGCAGATGCAGGAGAGAATCAGTGAAATTGAGGATCTGAGCACGGGCGAGGGTTTCTGGAATAATCCTGATTCCGCCCGGGAGATTCTGAAAGAGGGAACCCAGCTCAATCGTGAGGTCGATCGCTGGCGGGGGATTGAGACCGGCTGCGAAGAGGTACGTCTCTTAGCTGATATGCTGCAGGAAGAGGATGACCCGGAAAGTCTTAAAGAACTTCAGTCGCAACTGGCCCGGCTCAAACGGAATCTGACTTTGGTGCGCCTGGAAAAGATGATGTCGGGTGAGCATGACAGCGGTAATGCGATTGTCAGCATCAACGCCGGTGCCGGTGGTACCGAAGCCCAGGACTGGGTTGAGATGCTGTTGCGGATGTATCTGCGCTGGTCTGAAAAACGTGGTTGGAAGACCAATATTGTCGATATCCTGCCGATGGATGAAGGCGGCATCAAAAGTGTGACCTTCAGTGCCAGCGGCGATCATGCTTTCGGTAATTTTCGTTCTGAAAGCGGTATTCACCGTTTAGTCAGGATCTCGCCGTTTGATGCCGGTAACCGGCGTCACACTTCATTTGCTTCTGTCTATGTCTGTCCCGAGATCGATGATGATATCGAGGTTGAGATTAATGATGCCGATCTCAGGGTTGATACCTACCGGGCCAGCGGGGCCGGGGGGCAGCATGTTAATAAAACTGATTCAGCCGTACGTATAACACATCATCCGTCGGGGATTGTGGTGCAGTGTCAGAACGAACGCTCGCAACATAAAAATCGGGCTTACGCGATGAAAATGCTTAAAGCCAGGCTTTATGAAAAAGAGATGGAAGAGCGGCGCCAGGCCCAGGACAAGGTTGAAAGTGCCAAGATGGAGATTGCCTGGGGCAGTCAGATCCGTTCCTATATTCTGCACCCTTATCAACTCATTAAAGACCATCGTACTGAATGTGAAACTGGCAATGTTAATAATGTGTTAGACGGATCACTTGATGCTTTTGTCGAAGCTTTTTTGCTGCAGCAGATGCAGAAAGGCTAAGGGGTATATAGCAGGTGTCAGACTTATTATTTGAAAAAGAGGTACCAGGATTGTGTCGATAGATCAGATTGTATCCGGTTTTTTGCCTGATGATGCTAATCCTGACGGATTGCGTCTGCTGCCGCTCGGAGGACTGGGTGAGATCGGCATGAATCTTATGGTGCTCGAATATGCTGATGAGATCTTCATAATCGACTGCGGCCTGATGTTTCCCGAACCTTATATGCTCGGGGTCGATATCGTTATCCCGGATATCACCGCACTTTTAGCAGTGAAAGAGAGAATCAAAGGCATTGTTCTGACCCACGGGCATGAAGATCATATCGGGGCTCTGCCCTTTATTCTGCCCCAGCTCAAGGTTCCGGTTTATGGTACCCGGTTGACAATTGCGATGGTCAGCCGCCGCCTGGAGGAACATGACCTGCTGGCTGACAGCGAACTCAAAATTGTAAAACCCGGGGAGATAATTGCCACTAATAACTTTTCGATCGAATTTATCGCGGTCGTGCATTCGATTCCGCAGGGGGTCGCTTTAGCAATTACAACACCGGCCGGAGTTGTGGTTCATTCCGGTGATTTCAAAGTCGATCATACCCCTCTCAGCCGGGAGAAAACTGATCTTAACCGTTTCGCCGAACTTGGCAATGAGGGTGTAGATCTGCTTCTAGCAGACAGCACCAACATTGAAAATGCCGGCTATTCGGTAAGCGAGTCTGAAGTTAGTAAAGCCTTTGCCGGATTTCTGGATGAGGGTTCAGGGCGGATAATAGTCACTCTTTTTGCTTCCAACCTTAATCGTATTCAAGAGATTATCAGGCTCGCGCATGAACATGGCCGCAAAGTGGCTATTTTAGGCCGCAGTCTTCATAATAATACTCAGATCGCCCGTGAGATTGGAATATTTAATCTGCCACCCGATACCCTGATTGATATCGAAGATATATCAGCATTGCCGCCAGAAGAGGTTCTGGTCATTACCACCGGCAGCCAGGGTGAGCCTTTTTCCGGCCTCTCATTGATGGCCTCCGGAAACAGTAAATGGCTCAAGGTTGCCACCGGTGACACAATTATCTTTTCATCCCGTTTTATTCCCGGCAATGAGAAGGCGATCAGTAATCTGCTGAACCGGCTCTCAAGACTGGGAGCCCGGATTCTCTATCCGCCGATAGCTTTTACGCACGCCTCCGGTCACGCCTTTCGGGATGAGCTGGCCCTGCTCCATAATCTGGTGAAACCGAAACATTTTCTCCCGATTCACGGTGAGTATCGTCATCTTGATCTGCACCTCCGGCTGGCCCGGAAGCTGGGGGTTGCGGAGGACTGCGCCCGGGTGATGGTTGACGGTGAAATGGCTCAGCTTGATGAGAGCGGGCTGCATATTATTGGCCAGGTTGAGCATGGTAAGGTTCTGATTGACGGAAAAGGGGTGGGTGAGATAGATTTTGCCACCCTGCACGACCGTCGTCATCTCTCTTCCAACGGTATGGTAATGGTCGTGGTCGGCATCAATGAGAGCAGCGGGGAAGTCGTCTATGGGCCGGAGATTACGACCAAGGGTTTGATCGCGGATGAAAATGAGCTGATTATGGATGAGCTCTACGGTGCGGTTGGAGCGGCCCTACAGGCAATTCCGCTGAATGAACGCAGTGACTGGATCGAAGTTAAAGCGGTTCTGCGTCGGGCTGTGAAAAAATATTTTCGTACAACTTTAGATAAAAAACCGATTATATTACCGGTAATTATTGAGTTATAGGAAAGATGGGTATCACAAAATTTACTATAAAAAGACAGGAGTGGAAGGTTGAGATGATCGGGATTCTTTTTCTCGGTTCCGCAATTTTTCTACTTATGGCTCTGCTCTCCTATTCTCCCCGGGATCCGTCGTTAAATCACACGATCAGCAGCGGTGCTGAGATTGCTAACTTAGGCGGCCGGATCGGAGCGTTGACGGCTGACTTGCTGCTGCAGGGGGTCGGTTTCGGAGCTTTAATCCTGCCGCTCTATCTCCTGGGAATGTTTATCGGCCTGTTAAATCATAAAAAGTATCCACCGTTAAGCAGCCTGGGGGGAATGCTGCTACTGATTTTATGTACAGCGGTCTGGAGTGCTCTGATCTATCCGGTCTGTCCGTTGCAGGGAAGTGAAGTTTTGACCGGGGGTATGTTTGGTCTGGTAGTGGGCGAGTTTCTGCTCTCTTTTTTTAATCCGATTGGTACCTACCTGTTGATGAGTGTCTGCTTTGCTCTGGCTTTAATTGTGACCACCCATATCTCGCCGCTGCGGAT
>JAGGTT010000146.1 GCA_021163565.1 Candidatus Tharpella sp. | reverse complement strand
TGACCAACAATATGAACGATCCAAGCAACTACATCATGTAATATTTCCATAGATATTGCAATAACCTGACTGGATTAAAAATATTCAAATGATCATTTACGGCTCCGACTGATACGGAATTATATTAAATAACAATAAAGCAGGGTAAAATCAAGCCGAAAGGAATCGACTCCAAACTCTATAAATTCAAGTTGTATCCCCAGTCGAGAATTAAAAGGTCTCTGAGGTTTTACGCTCTGGCTATTTCTTGTGGTCTTCTACTTGGCAACATCGATTTTTCTTTTTTCAAGGTAGATTTTGCGCACAAAATCATACTCAAAGGGGGAGCCGGATTGATAGTAACGGAAGTCGATCTGATGTCTGGCAGCTATAGCTTCAATTGTAGCCAAACTCCAGCGGATTTTTGATTCGTTACCGCCGCTGACATTTTCAAAAGGACCATCATCCCACAACCAGTCCCAAAACAGGTAGCGGACGGTAGCATCAACCGCCAAACCGGTGGTGTCACGCAGCGAAGAAGGCCCTAAGACCGGTAAAACCAGATAGGGGCCGGGGCCGACACCGTAATAACCCAGGGTCTGGCCGAAATCCTCATCATATTCGGGCATGCCCCATTTTTTGGCCGGGTCGTACATTCCCGCCAGGCCCACCGTGGTGTTGACAATAATCCGCCCGGTGGTAATCGCAGTCCCTTTGCCTTTAAGCTGGAGCAAGTTATTGGTCAGGTTGCTTAGTTCCTCAATGTTGTTGAATATCCCGGAAAGACGATCCTGAACATAATTGGGGAGAATCCACTCATAGACACCGACTATCGGCAGGAATAGATATCTATCAAAGTAGTAATTGAACTTATACATCTCCCGGTTAAAGCACTCCCAGGGATCGTAGGCATCAATCGGATGAATAATATCTTTTTTGACAAATTCACTGACCGGCTTTCTGGCCTGGAAGATGGTTGTTCCTTCGTCATAACGAGCAGCCGGCCGGGTCGCACAACCACTGACAAGAAGCAGGAGAAGGCAGAGTCCCAGAATATATCTGGATGAACTGCTTTTTTCTATTTTCATCGTGCCTTAATCTCCATTTAGCGCCTTACAGGTTATTTGCGACCTGCGGAAGCAAC
This sequence comes from Candidatus Tharpella sp., assembly GCA_021163565.1. Classification (GTDB taxonomy): domain Bacteria; phylum Desulfobacterota; class Anaeroferrophillalia; order Anaeroferrophillales; family Tharpellaceae; genus Tharpella. Next base: position 3,581 of record JAGGTT010000146.1, on the reverse strand, counting down.
CCCGGGTGCGGGTGTACTCCAATCTGTTTCGGGTTACGGGACTTGAACACCCATTATTTTTTGAAAAAATCGATCATATAGGCAACATTATCTTTGTAAGCCATGTTGCCGCAGTGACCGCCCCGAGGATAGATCTTCGCCCGACCCCCAAAAACCCGCCGGAAATAATCGATATCATCTGGAGCCAGAATGAAATCGTCAATATTCGTAACCATGCCGATTTTATCACTCTGTTTCAGGTAATCTTCAATCGTTTTCAGACTGCTTCGGTCAACCAATTCGCGCAAACTCAAACCAGGATTTTTCGCTTTGTAAACCGGATAGATAATATTTTTGACATATTCACTGAAACTGCATCGGCAAGCTATTTTACAATAGTCGGTCAGTGAGTCGGTCTTGAAAAATTTTAAGTTTTTAGGAACGATATAGCCACTGTTGGTCATGACATCGGAGACGAAAAGAAGGTTGGTCAGGGAGAGTCTAAAGGAGAGTCCGACCACTGCCTTAGCCTCCTTCTGACTCGGCAGAATCTTGTCATAGGCGCTGTAGAAAAATTCGAAAGAGAGTTCGATAAAATCACCCTGGACATAGGTTTCGGTGGCGTTGTGCATCAATTTTTCGTAAAAATCATTAAATTTATCCAACCCACCGGGGATATTATCGACCAGCATCTTGTCGAGTTTGACCGCAGAATCATAAATATTCAAAGCCGGATTGATCATCATGACTTTCTTAAAATTGAAGATTTTTTTAGCTTCATCCAGTTTGGCAACAAAGGCTGCCTGGGAGCCGCCGAGGCTGTAGCCGGTAATATAAAAATCTCCGATCAGATCCTTTTTCCCGACCTGCTGGATAATCTTTTCCATGACATTGTAGATATCTTCGGCATCGGAACGGATATCGCCCGGCATTCCCGAGCTCGAAGCGGCAACAATAAAATTGGGATGAGTTGGCGAACTTATGGCAACAACATGAAATCCGGCCTGAAAAAATGCTTTCTGCATCATTTTCATCTTGGCTGAATCGTAACCGGCACCGGTTCCGGCAATCAGAAACATAACCGGAGATCTTTTTTTATGGTAGGCGACCGAGTAGCGTAACTCTTTGTTGTACCAGAAGACATCGGGCACCTGCCGCTCCGGGAAAATATCGATAGATTGATAATGCTTGGCCCGGATATTTTTCGGTAAATCGGCCTGGGCTTCAATCGGGGTTGAAAGGATAGTGGCCGCAATGGGATCAGCAATGGGATAATCGTAGGATTCAGCCTGCCCGATAGAGGCGGCCGGCAGAATTAAACTGCATGCCAGCAGCAGGTATTGCAACTTTCTCTTTATTCTCACACTTCTTACCTCGCAACTGTTTTTTAGCCTGAAAACAGAATTATAATAATCATCTGATATCAGCCATCTCTTAAATAGAGTTAGCATACAACATGGTTTCGGCCAATAATAAACATACTGTAAATATCTATATTTACTCAACTTTCTGGGTCAAATCAGACTGCGAGTGAAATTGTATGAGGAGGTATCTAAGTCATCAATCCGAAAACGCTGCGGATGGTGAAAACGACGTAAGTCAAAAGAATCCGGCGCATAGGTCAGATCGATAATTTTACAGCTAATATCGGGATTACGCAGAGATTTAAGCTGATTGAGCAGGGAAAATGGGGTGCCGGAAGTTAAGACCGTCAAACCATCACGTTTAGAGGCGATAATCTCTTCCCGGCGACTGGAGATAAAGGTTTTACCGCGACGATCAAGAGTTAAGGGCACCCGGGTGATAAGCAGCGGCAAAAAGCTGAATACGGTCAAACATAAAGTGCTTCCAGGTAAAGCCCGGAGACTGTTAATCGAGTTTTCATCAAGCTCTGGGCTCAAATGCAGGGCGGAAATACCATGCTCTGCGTAAAAACTTAAGGCGGCCTGGTTGGTAGCGTGCAGAAAAGGCCCGGTTGCCAGCCTGAATTCAGCTGCGGGAATATCAAGGGCTGAAAAGAGCGCCAGCTGATCGATGCCGTTAAGATGAAAGCGCCGGAATCCGGCTCCGGCCAGACGTTTTACAACCTCACCTAAGAGATGCTCCCGCCCGGGATAATTGAGCGGCGGCAAGCTCCATTCAAGTCTTGGAAAACGGCGACCAAGATCAGGTTCACGACGAAAAATAGCCGCCTTGACCCGGCCGTTAAGTTCGAGCGCAACCCCAGCTCCACGCCGTTTAAGAAAGGGTCGGGCGGCATTGAAATCAGATAACTTAAGCAACCATTCTGCCGTCTGCGGCTGGCCTTTATCCTGAACAACGGTTGCTTTTTGCGAAGCTCTCAAACTACCAGTCTTCGCCTCCGGCAGAGAGAGCCATCGTGCCGGACGATACGATATCCGGATCGATTTCCCAGTGTTTTTTTCACTCAGCCCGGCAACCGCAGTTTCAAGATCACGACGGATACGGGCACTACCCCGACGGCCATAGCTGTCCCGGCTGCCGACCTTGACCAGAAGATCTCCGACCTGACAGGCAACCGGCAACTCTAGGGAAAAGATATTGCCCGCCCCTTTTCCGGAGCGCCGCTTTTCCACCTTAAACTCACCCTCTTTCAACGTAAACGAATTATCGCGCCCGTCTTTGCCCTGACGGATCACCTTCAGACGGTCACCCGCCGACAAGGATCGGCTTGAACGTAAAATAACCCGCCAGCTGCCTCCGGCCTTCCCCTTTTTACGGTCGCCTTCCCGGGATACGCGCCTGACCTTACCAATCACGGCGCCGATTGTCGCGGCTCGTTTCGGCTCAATAATCGTATCCGGATAGCGGCCCGCAAGGTTGGCTGAGGTTGTGGGCCGGGCGTAGGCTTCTTTAAGTTCATTTTTATAGGCTTTGAGATTCACCGGTGCCAGCTTACCACTCTTTTTTATCTCATCTAGGGCCCGGCGGAAAACTGAAACCACCACCTTAACATATTGAGAGCCCTTCATGCGGCCCTCAATTTTGCAGGATGCAACCCCTGATTTCACCAACTCCGGCAGAAATTCAAGTGCGTTAAAATCAGCCGGCGAAAAAAAATAGCCCTCCTCACCGGCATAACGATAAGGCCGGCGGCAGGGTTGGCTGCAGCGGCCCCGATTCGCACTCTGGCCGCCGAAAAAACTGCTGAACTGACAAAGGCCGGCGACTGAAACACAGAGGGCGCCGTAAACAAAGAGTTCAAGCTCCAACGGACTCTGACGGGCCACCTGGTTAATCTCATCCAAGGAGAGTTCGCGCCCTAAAACCACCCGTTTACAACCCCGGGCCGCCATTACAGCTACCCCGGCCGCGTTATGAATCGTAAGCTGGGTCGAAAGATGAATTGCGAGATCAGGAAAATCCCGCCTGAGAATATTGACCAGCCCCAGATCCTGAACAATAACCGCATCAACTTTGATCCGTAAAAGCGCATTCAGGATGCTGTAGATCTCGGCCAGTTCATCATGGCGGATCAAGGTATTTAAGGCGACATAAACCCTGACCTGACGCTGATGAGCATAGCATATCATCAGTTCGAGATCGGCCAGAGTAAAGTTCTCGGCCCGCACCCGGGCGGA
>JAGGTT010000133.1 GCA_021163565.1 Candidatus Tharpella sp. | reverse complement strand
TTGAACTCTTTGCTCTGGCTGTAATTATCCAGATGCCGGTTAAAAAACTCATCGACGGCACCATCTCTTTCAAGCGCGGGTAGCTTCGCAAACCGATCAATGATCTGACTGGTGAATTCGGGGTTGATCAGAAAGGCTTTCTCCCACGCATCAAGAGCCTCCTGAATCAGGTTTTCATTAATGAGAAAGTCACCGTAATGGAGCCAGGCATCGACACAATTTTTATTAAGATCAATTGCTTTCCGAAAAAAAGTCTGAGCTTTCTTCTTGTCGCCGGCCTGATCTGCGGCTTTGGCGACTTCGGTGGTTAAGTGAGCAATGACATTAGTTTCATTTTCAGCGGTAGGCGAGTTGTGACTGAGAGCGAGAGCTTTCTCCCATTCTCGCATTCCGACATAAAGGGCGGAAAGTTCCCGCCGGGCAGCATGATCTTTCGGGTTCTTTTCAACTATTTTTTCAAAAGTGCGGCAGGCCCGATCAAAAAAACCGGCTTTCTTATAATCAAGTCCGATTTCAAAAAAGGTTTGCTGGCGGATGTCGTCAGGAAGATTGGGCCGCAGGAGGATATCCCGATGCACCCGGATGGCTCTCTCTAATTCCCCGGTGTTGCGAAAAAGTTGACCAAGGGCCAAGTATATCTCAGCGGTAGTAGTATTGACTTTGGCTACTTTAACAAACTCAGCTACCGCCTTATCGGTCTCATTGGCGATAACATAAGAGAGACCCCGGAAATAGGTTCGCAGAATTTGTGAGTCATCAACAACGTCGGATTTTTCCGCTTCATCCTGTGTGAGAACTGCATCGTGCTCAGGCCGTCGGCGGCGGAAGAGAAAACGCCTTCCCCCCCAGAATCCGAGTAGTAGAAGAATGAAAAGAATCAAGGCTGCGAATAGTAGATTGGATGGGGACATAGAGCCGCTTCTCGGGGAAATATGGTTAACTCATCGAACGCTGTTTAGTATCTTACAGGTTATTTTCTGTTTGAAAAAACAAGAAAATGTTAAGTGCTTCACAGGTTATTCCCCAGAGGGGAATGTTCTGATGAAGAAGCTTATTCAGCTCTGCCGGGTTTGATAAAAGCACTTATTTACGGGTGTCAACCCCGCATTAGCTACTCTCAATTAGTTTATCGCTGTCGCTAAGCGGTGCGGCAGCACCGACGACCGAAACTGTGCTTTCTGTCAGGGGCTGATTGCGAAATTTTGCCAATTCACTCTCAAGCTCAAGAATACTTTTTTTCTGTTTTTTTAATTGGCGTCTGGTCTTAAAAATTATAATAATATCCAGAAACGCGACCATTGCTGAGCCGGCAAAAAGAGCACAGAATATTACCAGATAGATCGGCATAGATTTATGCAGAACATATTCACCAAAACCATATTTAAGTTCGACCGCAGCTGCTAGCGCCGCGCTATTCTGAAAAATAAAAAGTAGAACAAGAAGCAGAAAAAAAAGAATCACACCAATCTTTAAATAACGCATCTTTGCAATAACCCTCCGTAAAGTATTAAGTTTGTCGTTATGTTTTTTATAATTCTCAGGAACGATCTTGAAAAAAAGGTTTTAACATTTCATAGGTTGAATCCAGGTGCTGCGGCATGACCATGGTATCAGCGATGACCGGCATGAAGTTATGATCTCCGGACCAACGGGGAACGACATGGAAATGAAGGTGATCGGCAATACCGGCTCCGGCCGCCGTCCCCATATTCAGCCCGGCATTAATACCGCCAGGCTGTAAAACCTGTTGGAGAACTCCGATAGTTTTTTTTAGAAGCAGCATCAGATCAATATACGCCTTGCCTTCGAGTTGATTAAGATCGGCAATATGTGAAGCCGGCAGAACCAGTAGATGCCCGCTGCTGTAGGGATATCGGTTTAACATTATATAGCTGTATTCTGAACGTGCCAAGATCAGATTTTTCTGATCATTATCGTCGCTGTGAAGTCGGCAGAAAAGGCAGCCGTCCTCCTTTTTCTCGGAACTGTTTCCAAGAATATAATCAATCCTCCATGGAGCCCAGAGAGTCGATTTAGACATCGTGTATTTTGCCTTTATATAGAAGTAATCAAATTGTGAGACATGGTTTACAGTGGATAACTTGCATAATTTACGATTTACGATTATCATGTTTGGATAGTGTTTGCCACAAATTTCTTGATTCAACATTAAAAAATATTTTCAATTCTGGAGAAAGTATGATTATTTTTGATAAAGACTTGGAAAAAGATGCTGTTTTAGAGATCGGTCGTCTGATGGCGGCGGCAGCCCGGACGTCTCCTAAAGGTAAAGGAGCCGATACGATTACCACCGTATTATTGACTGGCGACGATAAAAACCGGGTTGCCAAGAGGATGGAGGTGATTGCGGAAAATGAGGATATCCCATTTTTCAAGAGAGATGCCGACAACATCTATCAGGTACCGGCAGTACTGATTATAGGCACTTCCTTTGAGCCTCGAGGGGTGCCCTATTGTGGTGATTGCGGTTATGAAAATTGTCAGGGCTGCTTAGAGGAGGGGAACGGACGTTGTAATTTTAATATTATTGATCTGGGTATAGCTCTGGGGAGCGCGGTTGCGGTTGCGGCTTTGCATCATGTTGATAACCGGATAATGTTCTCCTGTGCCAAAGCTGTTTTAGAACTCGGGATTATGCCGGTGGGAATCAAAATGGCATATGCCATTCCGCTATCTCTAAGTAGTAAAAGTCCGTTTTTCGACCGTTAGCCTAAAATGGTGAGAGTATTTTATTCGATGGAGTCCGCGCTACTATCTCTGAAATCAATCAGATTGACCCTGATTTCAGACCGGCCCCGCCAGGTATTTTTCTCCGGCGTAAAAACCAGGTCAACAGTTTCACCGACCTTCGGAAGAGTACCTTTGAAATTGAAGTAGATTCCGATAAAACTTTCTTTTCTGTTATTTAAGTTAGTAAAAGTAAATTTCAGGTGCCGCCGGTCACTGGATCCCATTTTAACGATCTTATCGATTCCGGTTGCCTCTAGCAGAAATTTCGGCTCCGGATTGCCGTAGCCCAGAGGCTGTAGTACCTGCAGCTCATCAAGAAGTTTCTGATTGATATCATCAGGCTGCAGAACCCCGTCGAGTTGAATTTTTGCCGGTTCCGGATCTGCCTGACCTGAACTCTCAAGACAAGTCTCTATCTGTCGTCGTAAGGAAGGAATATTCTCTTCCGTAACAGTTAAGCCGATCGCCTGTTCATGGCCGCCGTAGCGGATCAGACTCTCTTTACATTGATCTAAGAGTTGAACCAGATTTAACCCCGGAATACTGCGGCCCGAACCCCGTCCGATACCATCCTCAAGAGCGATTAGAATTGCCGGTTTCGTGTAAGCTTCCGCGACCCGGGAAGAGACGATGCCGACAACTCCCGGATGCCAGTTGTCTGAAGCCAATAAAATTACTTTAGCATCAGTCAGACTCTCATCTTTGTTAATCATTTCATCGACTTCATTTTTTATCTCTTTTTCGATCTGCCGCCGCCTTTCATTACACTCATCCAGAGATCTCGCACTCCTGTCTGCGACCGCCCGATCCCTGGTTAAAAAAAGTTCGACCGCTATCCCGGCATCATCGATTCTGCCGGCTGCATTGACCCGCGGAGCCAGCTTGAATGCCAGATCTCTGGCACTGATCTGGTCATCTGGTTTAATCTGGGCGGTGAAAAGCAGCGACTGTAAGCCCGGGCGCCGGGTTTTATTGATCTCTCTTAAACCGAAACTGACCAATATCCGGTTAACGCCGGTCAGGGGCATAACATCGGCAACGGTCCCCATAGCAACCAGATCAAGGTATTGCAGCAAATTAACATCTGCAGCCAGACCGGTATCCCGTAGTCGTTTGCGCAAAGCCATCATCAGATTGAACGCAACTCCGACCCCGGCCAGGTTTTTGTCAGGATATTTACACTCTTTTAAGTGAGGATTGATGATCGCTACGGCCTTAGGCAGCCGGTCTGGAATCTGATGGTGATCGGTGACGATGACATCAAGGCCCATAGTTGCCGCAAATTCAATTTCCAGGTAATTGGCAATGCCATTATCGACGGTGACAGCCAGGGTGGTTCCCGACTCACAGGCTGTAGTGATCGCAGTTTTATTCAATCCATAACCTTCAGTCAGGCGGGAAGGAATAAAATAGTCGACCTGCTCGAATCCGGTTCGTCTCAGGTAATCAACGAGAATAGAGGTGGCCGAGATCCCATCCATATCGTAGTCCCCGAAAACAATAATTTTCTCTTTACGTCTGAAGGCCAGGGTCAGACGTTCAACCGCATTTTCTATCCCGGCCATAAGGTAAGGGTCGGGAAGCTTGTGCAGTGAAGGGTCAAGAAATTCGGCAGCTTTATCAAGATCATCGATTCCCCGATTGATCAAAATCATTGCGAGTCTTGAAGAAATATTGAGTTCGGAGCAGAATGTTTGACACAAACCGGTAGGACACTCTCCGATCTCCCAGATTTTGGTCACAGTCGTATTATCAGGTGAATTGGTCATATCAGGTTCTCTTTTTCAGTCTGGCAATTATAGTGCCGGAGATAATGATTGCGCCGCCGCCGAACCAGATCGATGATGACGGACTTTCGTGAGCCAGAAAGAGCCCGAGACAAACCGCAGCCAGAGGCTCGATGTAGCCGATAACCGCCGCGTGCTGGGCTTTAAGATGTTTTAACCCGGAGATGTAGAGCAGGGGAGCCAGAGTGCAATGAATCAGGCCCATTAGCAGCAGCCATAACCAGCCGGAAGTTGCCAATCCAGGATTGGGGTTAAGAGATATAAAGGGGAGCAGACATAATATAATGAAAAGACTCTGGCCGAATACCAGAGCCAGTATTTTCAATTCGGAGGTTAAACGTTTGGCGAAAATCAATGTAAAGGCATAGGCTAAACCGGAAGCTGTGCCGCACATTGCTCCTAACATATCCTTGCTGTCAGAGCTGGCGTGCCAACTAGGAGCAAGAATAAAGGCAAGTCCGAGAGAAGCGATACCGAGCGGGAAAATCAACCGCCGATCAAATTTTTCCGCGAGCATAAACGGAGCCAGTAAAGCCACAAACAGCGGGGCAGTATAGTGAGTAAAGACTGAAATTGCTATAGAGGTATTGTTGAATGCGGCAAAGTAGAAGAAATTATTTAAGAGCAGACTCAGAGCAAGACAGAGAAGGATCTTATAATTTCGGCTGATGCCGGATAGATTTTCCCGGACAGTACCAGATTGGATAGAAGCTATTATAAATATTGGAGGCAGTGAAAATAGAGTTGTATAAAAAACCATATGCAGAGCGTCAAGCTGCATAAATTTAATAATTACGCCCCAAGTGCTCCATACCAGGAGAGCACCGACAACTTTAAGGTAATTTTTCAGTTGTACCTCAAATCAGGAGCCGGAGTATTTTTCTTTGATCTTCTCTTCAACCAAGGGATGGACCAGATCCGAAACGTCACCCCCTAAAGAGGCCAACTCCTTGACGATGCGTGAACTGACGTAAGTATAGAGAGCGCTGGAGGTCATGAAAAAGGTTTCAATTCCAGGGGCTAGTTTACGATTCATCAGAGCCATCTGAAATTCATACTCAAAATCTGAAACAGCCCTTAAACCACGTAAAATAACATGGGCCTCGCCGCTGAGCATATAATTTATAAGCAGGCCGGCAAAGGTTTCGACCTTGACCTGAGGAGTATGAGAGAAGATATTCTCGATCATGCTGATTCTCTCCGATACCGAAAAAAGCGGCGTTTTCTCCTGATTGCAGGCAACAGCGACAATAACCTTGTCAAAAACAGCAACGCTTCTTTCTATCAGATCAATGTGACCAACTGTAATTGGATCGAAAGAACCGGGAAAAACTGCAGTGATTCCACATTTGTCATCAGTCATCGCAAAAATACCCTGTCCAAGTTATCAATCAGAAATATTAAAATCTATAGAAAGAGAGCATCGACTGGCCATATCTCTTTTGTTTCCAGATCGTCATCGATTTGCAATCAGGAATTGCGGTTTTGCTGCGGTGTTCAAAGATTATCACTGCCTCAGGTTTAAGTAAACCAGAGGCAACGGAAAGTTCAATGGCATCAATGCCGAGTTGCGGTGAACAATAGGGCGGATCGAGAAAAATAATATCAAATTGAAGGTCGTAGGAAGCTAACTTGGATATTGCAAGATTAACACTCATCTGCAAAACCTTAGCATCAGACGGTACCTTAAGAAGATCAAAATTCGCCCGTATAAGAGCACAGCTGTTCGAGTCTATATCAATGCTGTAAGCACTCGCAGCACCGCGACTCATAGCTTCAATAGTCATGATCCCGCTGCCGGCAAAAAAATCAACAACGTCTTTACCGAGACAGCATTGTGGGCCTAAAACCGAGAACAAAGCCTCACGCAAGACCGCCTTGGTTGGTCTGATAGCGGGGTTCTTGACCGGATTTATTTTTCGTCCTCGATCTTTTCCGCCGGTTATCTGCATAGAATAAGACAAAATAAACAAGGCAAGGAGAACCAGATAAAATCTAAAGTGCTCCTTGCCTTGTCAACATTAAATTAATATGTTCCGGTTTAGATTAGCTGCGAATACCTTTCTTAGAAGCTTTCAAGGGGTTGATCTTCTTCTTGATCTGTTCTACGTCACGTTTAATGTGAGTCGCAAGATTACAGGTGCCGGCGACCCAGCGACTCTCAGGATCCGGGTAGCTGAGGCAATATTTTACGTTGTTAACTTCAGTGACTTTTTTGCATCCCTCACAACTTTCGATTATCGGTTTACAGCTTCCGCCGGTAAAAGAGCAACCATTGGCTTTCATAAAAAAACAGTCCGTTCCTTTTTTTACAGTCTGGCAAATCATGTGCTTATATCCTCCATCAGGGCATTTTAATTTTGCGGGAATCCCTACTTTATAGGGAGATAATTGTCAAGTAAAATCAGATAAATCGCTCAATGGCGGCTAAAATATCGACTCGATCAACAAAGTTTTTGGTTATATCGAGCTGTTCGGTATCAATGATGAGTACTTCACTGAAGTCGTAATCAGCTATCCAGTTAACATAGAGTCGGTTGATATGTTTAAGATAGTTGTTAGAAATGAGGTGTTCATAAGGGGAAGAACTTGAAATCAGCCGTTTACGCATAGCCGAAACTGAAGAGTGAAGATAGATGAGTAGATCAGGCGCAGGGAGAACCGGAATCAAACTTTTGTAAAATTCGTAATAAGTTCTAAAGTCAGTTTCATTCATATAGCCGGATTTATAAAGATTTCGGGCAAAAATTTCAGCTTCTTCATGAATCGTACGATTCTGGATAACGGAATAGCAAGTTTTTGAGAGTTCCTGAAAATCCTGAAATTTTTTTGCCAGGTTATAAATCTGAGAGTGAAAAGACCAGCGCTGCATATCATTATAGAAGAGATCGAGATAAGGATTCTCATCTGCTGGCTGACCGAGTGGTTCCAGTCGGTAGGTAGAACATAGAAATTCAATCAGTAGAGATTTACCAGAACCGATATTTCCGGCAACAGCAATATATTTTTTCAAGATCTTATACCGTGATGATAAGAGGTCAGAATTATTTTAAATTCAAGCTACAAGAATGTCGTAACATTGTCCAGTAGAAAAAGTTAATCAGAAAGAGAGGTGCGGGAGGGAATCTTTACGTAATTTCAAAGTTAACATAATACATCTTATCAGAAGTTATTTGAAGCCAGCCGAAAACATACGGATTTGTAAAAAAGATAAAAAAATAATAAAATCCAGTACGTTATTGAGCACAATGCAAATATATCTTTAATTAAAGTTAGTCCAGTATAATAAACTTGGGTGTTTGCTTCTCAGGTTGAAGAGAAAATTTTGGGGGCCTATTTTGTTTATTAAATTTATTTTTCCAGCTCACCTTTCTGCTTGGATCGCTCTCTGTCGATTGTTGTGCACATAATTGGAAAACTTAAAAAGAATAGCCGTAGCGAACGCCAAGATGGTTCATGCCATCATTCTCACTGTATACTCTGGCATTGGAGATATGAAAAAAGATAAGCGACAGCGTGTGATGTCGGCTAATCTGGTAACCTGCTTCAAGGGCTTCACGAAAAAGCAGCGCACTACCCAACTCTTTATCATGGCAACCATGCGAGCATTTAAGATTACCGCTGTGCAGGGTTAAGCCGAGACCTAAATTTATGAAAAAATTGTTGCAGAATTGTTCTTCCCAGGTCAGCCCACTATAAATTTGATGGGTTTCTCCTTGGCTATGGATTGCAATGCCGAGATGAGGATGCGGCGCCCATATGCATTTAAGCAACTCAGGTGATTTGAGAATAACCTCCAGGTTGAAGTCAACTCCATTTTCTTTGGAACTTCCTAATATGCCAATATCATGAATTAAAATACCACCTCGTATCGCATATAGATAACTAAATTCTGACTCTTCAGCAGAATCACCGGGTGTCGGATGTATTATAACTGCGCAGACAATGATAGCAATAATGCTTATTAAAGTGCGGACTTTTATCTTTTTCGCATTTTTTCGACTTATATCTATATACATATCTTACAATATAGCAAAAATAAGTACTGTTGTAAATACTACTTCTAAAATTATGGTTTTATTTGTCAGTTGGATAAATGAGATATTGGAAATTGCGGAATCCAAATGATAATGCGGACGGAGTTGGGACTGGACACGAAAAAGGTCTAGTTTATGCTGAAACTAGGCCGCTATATGTACCACATACGATCTTCAAAATCCTGACCTGGAACATTTAAGTGAAGGTAGCCACTGATTGGAAGCCGCTGGACTTCATGCCCCTGATATTTAATCGTAATCGAAAAGTTGAGATCGTCACCTGGTTTCAGCGTGAGTTTGTCGAAAGGAAATGCTATTTCCAGAATCGAATTGACTGCGAACCGGATCTGGGACTTCCCTTTTGCGCCCTCTTCAATCTGGCTGCTTTGTTTGGAAATAAGGTTTTTACAGATTAAAATCAATTTTTCAGAATTATTTGCGGGGCGGATTTCACAGGAAATTTTATTTGTCCTACCGTTAACTATGTTTAGATAGATGTGATAGTCTTCTTCAGTTATAAATTTTCGTTCAATATCAATCCTGAAAAAAAAGTTTTCCAGGTTAAACCCGTAATATAGCTCTTTGACCGGGTATTCTGATCTGTGCATGGCTCCGCCAAGCTGGGTTCCATCAAAAAATACAGCCCCGCGCCATTCATAATAGTCGCTCATATTGCCGTTGATCTCAGGATTTATAAATGAAGTTATCTCCCGATCCGGGTGCAAAGCTTTCTCACTTTGAATAATTGGATGATTCAGATGTTCAGGAATTTCCTGCTTCAGGCAACGATAAACCGTCATCAGATGCTGTCGGAAAAGTTTATCGAAGTCGGCATCATTTTCTGAGCTGTGATCGTCTCCGTACCACCAGCACCAGTCACTTCCTTCTGCAATATAAATATGTTCCCATGCTTTATTAATGTTATCCTTTAATTCATCATCGGTCTCGATCCGCTCTTTGTGCTGCTGTTCAAAGAGAACCAGTTCCCGTCGGGCCTGGCCTAAGTAATCCCAGGCGAGATTATCTTCTTGGTGCCCTATCCAGATGCTGAAATTACGATTAATCCATGATCCCGGATATATCTTTTTGATTTTCGGGGCCGGCTCCTGCCGTCGTTCAAGATAGTCACTGACGGTCACGGCCTCATATTCAGGATTATCGTTTAATCGGGCGTATAATTCTTTTAAGAACAGAGTTCCATCGGCCGGATAATGTTCCCAGGCATTTTCTCCGTCAAGGATTATAGCTACCGCACTTTCAGTGACCCGGTTACCCATTGCGGTTTTAATTTTTTGCAGACGGTCGATAAAGTCATCCGCGGCCTGTTGTTCATTCCAGCGTGAATAGACAAAACCGATCAGGTCGGAGAGCAGATGATCCCG